>CAZVKD010000226.1:0-5248 GCA_964627675.1 uncultured Gemmatimonadaceae bacterium | reverse complement strand
ACGCCAACCCGGACACGATAAGACAGGGAGGCCGGGCCGCCACCCGGAATGACCCGCGTCATTGCGCGCTCCGCGTTCGCCACGGCCGGCGCGGTGGCGTTGGAGCCGTCAACTAATGCCCCACCGCCAGCCCGTCCTTCCGCGGATCCGAGCCCGCGGCCCATCCCCGCGCAAGCCGCATGACGCCCTGCGCGCCGCCGAAGGAGACCTGAGACTCGTCCACCACGTCGTGTCCCAACGCGACGAGGGCGCGACGCACGTCGTCGCCCACGGGCGCCTCGATCGCCACCCGGCGGCCGGCCAGGTGCCGGAATCGCGGCGCATCAATCGCCTGCTGAAGATCCATGTCGAACAGCAGGAGGTTGAGCAGCACCTGCACCTGGCCCTGCGGTTGCATGGCGCCGCCCATCACGCCGAACGCCAGCCACGGCTCCTCGCGTCCGCTCGGGCCCGGCCGCGTGACAAACGCGGGGATGATGGTGTGAAACGGCAGCCGCCGCGGGCCGACGGCGTTCGGCGCGCCGGGCGTCATCGTGAATCCGGCGCCGCGATTCTGTAGCACGAAGCCGGTGCCGGGAACCACAATACCGGAGCCGAAGTAGTCGAACACGCTGTTGATGAAGGAGACCATGTTGCCCTCGCGATCCGCCACCGCGAGATAGATGGTCTCCCCCGACGTGGTCGGAGCGCCGGGCTCCACCCGATCAGCCGCGCGCCGGGGGTCGAGCAACGCCCGCCGCGCCGCGACAAACCCGCTATCCAATAACGCCTCAGCCCGCACGCTCATGTGGTCCGGATCCCCCACGAACCGGGCCAGGTCCGCGAACGCCAGCTTCTTCGCCTCGATCAGATGGTGGAGATATGAGGCCGAGTTGTGACCCATGGACCGAAGATCGTAGGGTTCCAGAATCCGCAGCATCTCGAGCGCGGCAACCCCTTGTCCATTCGGGGGCAACTCCCACACGCGGTAGCCTCGGAACGGCACGGAGATCGGCTCCACCCAGGTGGGTTGGTGTCGAGTGAGATCATCGAGCGTGAGAAAACCGCCACGCGCGGCCAGATGATCCACCAGTCGCTGGCCTAACGCCCCGCCGTACAACGCTCGCGGCCCTTCCATGGCGATCATGCGAAACGAACGCGCGAGGTCGGGGTTCTTGAACCACTCGCCCGGCCGAGGGGCCCGCGCCTCCCCGATCAGGAACGTTGCCCGCGCGCCTTCGTCCCGCCGCAGGCGCGCTTCCTGACCCTGCCAATCGCGAGCAATAATCGGGGTGACGGGGAAGCCATGCTCCGCCAAGCGGATCGCAGGCTCCAGTACCTCGGCCAGCGTCATCGTGCCGTACCGCTGGAGCAGCGCCGCCCAGCCGGAGAGCGCCCCGGGAACCGTCACCGACTCGGCCCCCTCGCCCGGCATGACGCGATGACCCCGTTCGATCAGCGCCTCGCGCGTGAGCAGCGTACCGGACCGTCCACTGCCGTTGAGCCCCACCAGCCGCTGCTCCCACGCAACCCACAGGAGCGCGAACATGTCGCCGCCGATGCCCGTCATGTGGGGCTCCACCAGATTGAGCACGGCGGCCGCCGTTACCGCCGCGTCCACCGCGTTCCCGCCCCGCTCGAGGACCGCCAGGCCCGCGGCGCTGGCCAGCGGCTGACTCGTCGCGATCACCCCGCTTGGGGCGTACACCGTGGAGCGCCCGGCGAGCGTGGAGGGGCGCGACTGGCCGAGTGCGGGAGTGGTCATGACACCGATGGCAAAAAGGAATGTTCGCGTGCGCCGAGAGGCCATGGGGGGAAATGTCGGACCCTCAGCCACCGTTGTCCAACCGCCGAATGGCCGCGAGGCCGGCGTCAGGCCGCCGTGACCCCGCGTCCCGCCGCCCGCCCGGTATCGCGGCCCATACCACCCCCAGAATCAGCCGCGGATCTTGGCGTACAACACCTGGTCAATCACGCGACCATCCTTGATCGCACTCTTCCGCAGCAGGGCCTCGCGCGTGTATCCCGCTTTCTCGAGGACCCGCATGGATGCCGGATTCCACTCGAAGACCGTGGCGTACAGGCGGTAGAGCGAGTGCGCGCTGAAGGCGTACTGCGAGACGCCGCGCACCGCGTCCGTCATGATGCCGCGTCCCCAGAACTCCTCGCCCAGCCAGAACCCGATCTCCGCCGACACCCGGTGCACGTCCGGCTGAATGACAAACCCGATGCCGCCAACGGCCTCACCGTTCACCTCCACCGCAAAATGGGTTTCAGGATCGGCCGTCGTGGCCCAGGCGATCCACTCCCGGGCTGCGTCCATCGTGTAGGGGTGTGGCAGGGCGTCCCGCAGATTGATCCACACGTTGCGGTTGTTTGCGTGGCGCGCGAGCGACGGCTCATCCCCGCGACGCCAGCTCCGAACGGTGCACGCCGGTAGGACGATCTCCACCGGGCACTAGGGGGCGAGGCTGCTCAGATCGGCCGCCGCGCGGTCCAGGATCTCGGCGATCTTCTTCTTCCTGGCTTCATCCGTGCCGAGTCTCCACGCCGTTCGATATGCTTGGGTCACGACCCGCCCCACCGCGCGGTTCACCTCGCTCATCGGCTCGCCCACGAATCGGTCAATGGTCTCGGCCACGCGGTCGAAGATGTCTTCGACGGTCCCCTTGTTCTCGTCCAGGAACCGTCGGCCAGCCTCGGTGACCGAATACACCTTCTTGCCGTCCACTTCCGCCGCCTGCACCAAGCCCTCGTCCTCGAGCCATTGCAGGGTTGGATACACGGTGCCGGGCGACGGCTTGTAACACCCGTGCGTGTGCTCTTCGAGCGCCTTCATCACCTCGTACCCGTGCATGGGCTTGTCTCGAAGCAGCTTCAAGATCACGTACTTCATGTCCCCGGCCTCGAACCACTGTCGGCGATGGCGGGGCCCCCGGCCACCGCTCCACCACCACGACGGGTCGAACCCGAACGCAAAACTTGCCCGCGTCATATGCCCTCCCGTTACTCCGTGTCCAGCGTCTGGTCCGTGTCTGACGATACTACGTTACGGTGTAACGTACGTTATATCTCCACGTATCGCAAGTCTACCTGGCCCGCCAGCGTAACGAGCAACGGATGGCGGATCGGGAACGCGGGCGATCGAAACGAAAGGGGGCGATCCCTGAGGGACCGCCCCAATGGAGCGCCGGCTTTCCGGATGCTGCTCAGCCGCCCAGGCTGAAGGGCCACTCTCCCCCACCGTAGTACGCCATGAACAGCGCCGCGCCGCCCATCGCAAGGTCCTTGAGGAAGTGAATGCGCTCGTTCATTCGCGCCATGGGGTCGGTCTCGGTCCAGAAGTGATGAATGAAGTAGGAGGTCCACAACATGAAGATGAACAGCAACCCCGCCCCGATAAACCGGTGCCAGCCCAGAACGATCGTCAGGCCACCCACGAGGCTCATGAGACCAGTGAGCGGCACGGTGAGTTTCGGGATCGGCGCACCGCGGCTCGCGGCGTAGCCCACCGTGGCGTTCATCTGCGCGAAGTGGCCGATGCCCGACGAGATGAAAATCAGCGCGAACATGGTCCGACCAACGAGATGCATCCACGGGTAGAGTGGCTCGAGCATACTCCCTCCAGATGGGCGAACGAGTGGAACGGTCGAACGACGCCGGCGACAAAATACGGCCGGGGGCCGCCCTCTACCATACTTCCCGGGCCACCGGTAGCTTCGCTCGACTTTTTTCCGGCCGTGCACCGATGATCAAACCCGTCTCCGTCGCAGCGATGCTCGTCCTCGGCGTCGGCATGTCGGCCGACCTGCGGGCACAGGGCGGCCAACCGTTCGACTTCTACGGTCGCGGGCCGTATCGCGCGGGCGTCCCGCGCCCGAGCGATGTGTTGGGCTATGGCGCCGGCGAGCGACACACTCAGTACGCGGAGCAGCAGGCCGTACTCGACCGCATGATCGCAGCCGCGCCGGACCGCGGGCGCACCGAGGTCATCGGGACCACGGAGGAAGGCCGGGTCATGCGCCTGCTGATCGTCTCCGCCCCGGAGAATCTCGCTCGGCTCGAGGAGATCCGCGCCGATCTCGGTCGCTTGGCCGACGCCGAGCGAACGACGCCGCAGGAAGCGGCCGCGATCGCCGCCCGGACTCCCAGTGCCGCGTTCCTTTCGTATTCGATCCACGGCAACGAGGCCGCGGGATTCGAGGCCGTCATGTGGGTGGCCTATCAACTCCTGGCCTCCGAGGAGCCGGCCACGCTGGAGATTCTGCGCAACGTGGTCGTGCTCTTGAACCCGTCGGCCAATCCGGATGGCCACGAGCGGTTCGCCGTGTGGTATAACTCGCTGTCGCTGGGCACCCACGAGCCATTTGGTTACGAGGCTACCGAACCCTGGGACGTCCAGGGGCGATTCGGACACTACCGGTTCGACATGAACCGCGACCTCATTGCCCAGGCCCAGGCGCCAACGCGGGCGATGCTGAGCGCGCTCATGCGCTGGCACCCGCAAGTGGTGGTGGACCACCACAGCACGGTCCAGCCGTTCTTCTTCGCGCCCGCCGCGCTACCCCTGAACGCGAACCTTCCGCCGCACGCCGCGAGATGGCAGGAGACGTTCGGCCGGGGCAACGCCGCCGCGTTTGACGCCTATGGTTGGCAGTACAACGTGCGTGACGTATTCGATCTCTTCTATCCGGGCTACTGGGACGCGGGGCCGGCGCTCCACGGCGCCACGGGCATGACCTACGAGACGGACGGCGGGCCCGAGCTTGCGATTCGGCAGGACGACGGGACCGTCATCACGTTTACCGATGGTATCGCCCACCACGTGGTGGCCTCGCTCGCGACGCTTGGCACGGCGGCAGCCAATCGGGAGCAACGGCTCCGGGACTATCACGACTTCCACCGCACCGCCGTCGAGGAAGCCCGAACCGGACGCATGAAGCGGGTCGTCGTCCTGCCCGACAACGATCCCACCAACGCCGCCCGCCTGGGAGTTCTGTTGCTGCGCCACGGCGTTCGGGTGGGACGGCTCACGCAACCGCTGACGTCGGCGGCCGCGCGCCGCTACCTGGCGGGTCCGTCAGCCCCGGCGGTGCGGCAGACGTTCCCCGCCGGCGCCCTGGTGGTGGATCTCGCGCAACCGGAGGGCAGGCTTGCCAAGGCGCTGCTGGAACCGCGAGCCGAGCTGGACTCGGCGTTCGGGCGCCGCCAGATCGAGAAGTTCCAGCGCAATCAGCGCCGCGGAGACGAGGCCGAACGCGAGGACTAC
>CAZVKD010000225.1:0-5259 GCA_964627675.1 uncultured Gemmatimonadaceae bacterium | reverse complement strand
GCGTAGCTCAGTTGGTAGAGCATCAGCCTTCCAAGCTGAGGGTCGCGGGTTCGAGCCCCGTCGCCCGCTCTGACTCGAGATCGGTGGTTGGCGGCCGGGCCGGCCGCACGCGAAGGCCGCTCGCGTAGCTCAGTCGGTAGAGCGCGTCCTTGGTAAGGACGAGGTCACCGGTTCAATCCCGGTCGCGAGCTTGCTGAAGGCTGTCTGACGGCTGGGCGCTGTTTCGGGGAGTACGATGCCACGCGAGAACATCATCATGGAATGCACCGAGTGCAAGGAGCGGAACTACTTCACCACGAAGAACCGCCGCAAGCACCCCGAGCGGGCGGAGTGGAAGAAGTTCTGCCCCCGGTGCGGCCGCCACACGGCCCACAAGGAATCGAAGTAGGCATGGAAGAAGCGACGCGCCAGCCGGCGGTGGCGCGGGTGGCCAGCCGGGCCGCCCAGTACGTGGCCGAGGTGCGAGCCGAGGTTCGCAAGGTGACATGGCCGGGGTGGGACGAGCTGAAGAAGTCCACCGGGGTCATCATCATCTTCTTGATTCTGATGGGCCTGTTGATCGGCTTGATGGATGCGGCGTTCTCGCTGGTGCTGGTGCGCTGGCTGGGGCGGCTGTTCGGGTGATCGGCACCGCCATGGAGCACCGCTGGTACGCGATCCAGACGACGGCCGGGCACGAGAACAAGGTTCGGTCCCTGATCGAGCGCCGGATCCAGGCCGATCCGCGGCCGGAGGCTGAACGGCTGATTCGTCAGGCCCTGGTGCCGACGCAGCAGGTCGTGGAGATCAAGAACGGCAAGAAGGTCACGGTCGAGCGCAAGATCTTCCCGGGTTACGTGTTGGTCGAGATGGTGCTGAACCAGGAAACGGCCCACGTCATCAACGGGATCCAGGGGGTGATCAAGTTCGTCGGCCAGGGCTGGACGCCGCAGGCGCTGCGACAGGACGAGGTGAATCGGCTGCTGGGCATCGAAGAGCCCACCGCCGAGCCCGAGCCGAAGGAAGAGATTCCGTTCCTCGTGGGTCAGGTGGTCGAGATCACCGAGGGCCCCTTCTCGGACTTCAGCGGGACGGTTGAAGAGGTCCTGCCGGACAAGGGGAAGGTGCGGGTGTCGGTGAGCCTGTTCGGCCGGCCGACGAGCGTGGAGTTGGATTATCTGCAGTTGAAAGCGCACTGACATCGGAACATCGCCCGACCACGGGGCGACCGTGGGAGCTCAACCGGCTTGAGCGTCAGGAGATTGCGTCATGGCTCCACCCAGGAAGAAAGTCGCGGCGTTCGTCAAGCTCCAGGTTCCGGCGGGCGTGGCGACACCGGCGCCGCCGGTCGGTACCGCGCTCGGTCCGCACGGTATCAACATCATGGACTTCTGCAAGCAGTTCAACGCCAAGACCCAGGGGCAGCCCGGGATGATCATCCCGGTCGAGGTGACGATTTATCAGGACCGGAGCTTCACCTTCATCACCAAGACGCCGCCGGCGGCGGTCCTGTTGCGCAAGGAAGCGGGCGTGGAGAAAGGGTCGCCCACGCCGAATCGCCTGAAGGTCGGCAAGGTGACCCGGGCGCAGATCCGGCGAATCGCTGAGACCAAGCTGCCGGACATCAATGCGAACGACATTGATGCGGCCATGCAGATCATCGCGGGCACGGCACGGTCCATGGGCATCGAGGTGGTGGACTGATGCCTGCGGTCGGGAAGAAGTTCCGGGCGGCGAAGGCCCTGGTGCGTGATGGGGTCTACGCTCCCCGGGACGCCGTGGCGCTGGTCAAGCAGGCGGCGTTCGCCAAGTTCGACGAGACGGTGGATCTCGCCGTGCGGCTGGGCGTGGATCCTCGCCATGCCGACCAGATCGTGCGGGGCACGGTGGTGCTGCCGCACGGCACCGGGAAAAAGGTGCGTGTGTTGGTGCTGGCCCAGGGTGACAAGGCGCGGGAGGCCGAGGCGGCCGGCGCGGATTTCGTCGGGCCGGAATACATCCAGAAGCTCAAGGACGGCTGGCTGGATTGTGACGTGATCATTGCCACGCCCGACATGATGGGACAGATCGGCCCACTGGGGCGGGTGCTTGGCCCCCGGGGGCTGATGCCCAACCCCAAGTCGGGCACGGTCACCATGGATGTGACCAAGGCGGTGCGCGACGTGAAGGCCGGCAAGATCGAGTTTCGGGTGGACAAGACCGGCAATGTGCACGCCCCGATCGGCCGGGTGTCGTTTACCGCGGACCAGCTGGCGGAGAATCTCGGAGCGTTCATGGAGGCCGTGGTGAAGGGCAAGCCGGCGGCGGCGAAGGGGACCTACATCAAGTCGGTCACGGTGTCCAGTACCATGGGGCCTGGGGTGCCGGTGGATACGGCGGTGTACCGATGAATCGAACGCAGAAGAGCGGCGCGATCGAGCGGCTCACGGGGCGCTTGAAGCGGGCGCCGACCATCTACGTGACGGACTTCACCGGGCTCAAGGTCAAGAACATGACCGAGCTGCGGCGGCGCTTCCGCCGCGCCGGTGCCGAGTACGTGGTGGTGAAGAACACCCTGGCGCAGCGGGCGCTGCGGGAGGCGCAGGTGCCGGGGTTCGAGGAGGCATTTCGGGGGCCGACCGCGCTGGTGTTCGCCGAGCGGGACCCGGCCGCCGCGGCGAAGATCCTGGCGGAGTTCGAGAAGGAATTCCAGCGACCGAAGGTGAAGGCGGGGCGGGTGGACGGTCGGCCGGTCACGGCGGCGGACGTGGCGCGACTCGCCGCCCTGCCGGCGCGGGAGCAACTGCTGGCGCAGATGGCCGGCGCGATGCAGGCCCCCCTGGCCGCTTTTGCGGGTGCGTTGAACGGATTGCTGTATCAACTGGTGGGCGCCCTCGAGGCGCTTCGCGAGCAGCGCGCGGGCGCTGCCTAACCTGGCGGAGAGACGCATGGCGACAACGACGTTGAGCAAGGACGAGATTCTCCAGGCCATCGGGAACATGTCGGTGTTCGAGTTGGCCGAACTGATTGAAGCGTTCAAGCAGCGCTTCAACGTGACGATCGCGGCGCCGGTGGCGGCGGCCCCGGCGGCAGCGGGCGGCGACGGCGGCACGGCCGCGGCCGAAGAGAAGACCGAGTGGACCGTGGTCCTGAAGGACGGCGGTGCCAAGAAGATCCAGGTGATCAAGGCGGTCCGCGAAGTGACGTCGCTTGGTCTCAAGGAGGCCAAGGATCTCGTGGATGGGGCGCCGGGCGTGGTCAAGGAAGGGGTCTCCAAGCAGGAGGCGGAGGCCGTGAAGAAGAAACTCGAGGAGCAGGGCGCCACCGTCGAGCTGAAGTAGCCCGCCCGCGGGCCCGGGCGGGCGCCCGGCCTGCTGACGCGGTGTCTTCTTCGGCGAGACGGTGAATGACGATTCGGAACCTGGTTCAAACAAACCGGCACAAGTCGAGCGAGCCCTCGCGGCGTCGCGGGCATGGGTGTGCCCGCCGCCCGAGGGCTGCGTTGGCTTGCGCGAGGGCCATCGCATGACCAAGACCCCAGTGATCTCGTTTGCCAAATTGCCGTCGGTGATGCCCATGCCGCATCTCCTGGACATCCAGACGGCGGCCTTCAGCGCGTTGCTGGCGCCCTCGGAGGGTCCCCAGGGCGGCGACGTCGGGCTGGAACGGGTCTTCCGCGAGGTGTTCCCGATCTCCGATGTGAACGGGAACTACTCCCTGGAGTTCGTGCGGTTCGCGCTGGGCGAGCCGAAGTACACGGTCGAGGAGTGCATCGAGCGGGACATGACCTACTCGGCGCCGCTCAAGGCCACGCTGCGGCTGATCGTGAACGAGACGCTGGAGACCGGCGTGCGGCGACCCAAGAACATCATCGAGAAAGAGGTGTATCTCGGCGAGCTTCCCATTCTCACCCCCCTGGGCACCTTCGTGATCAACGGCGCCGAGCGGGTGGTGGTCTCGCAGCTGCACCGGTCGCCGGGCGTCGTGTTCGAGGAGACGATCCATCCCAACGGCCAGCGGCTCTTCAGCGCGCGCATCATTCCATTCCGCGGGTCGTGGGTCGAGTTCACCGTGGACATCCACGACGTGGTGTACGTGCACATTGACAAGAAGAAGAAGTTCCCGGCCACGGCGCTGCTCAGGGCGTTCGGGTACGGGACCAACAGCGATATTCTGCGGCTGTTTTACGCCACCAAGCCGCTCGACCTTGCCGCGAAGCTCGACGAGCGCGTGCTGCGGCGCGAGGTGATCGGGGCGCTCGTGGCGGAAGCCGTGTCCAACCCGGAACATCCGGAAAGCGAGCCGCTGATGCGCGAGGGCGACGAGCTTACGCCGGAGCGGTACAACGCGCTGCGGCGAGCGGGCGTGAAGACGGTTCGGGTGTTCAGCCGCTACGCGACGGTGGATCTCCGCGAAGAAGACCGTCCCACGACGGTGCGAGAGCGTGAGGAGACGCCGGTGCTCGCGTTCGACGTTCCCGACCCGAACACCGGCGAGATTCTCGCGGAAGCGGGCCGGGAACTCACCGAGACGCTGAAGAAGAAGTTGTTGAAGGCGGGCGCCGCCAAGGTGGATGTCCTCGTGACCTCCGCGCGGGCCGAGTCCCAGCTGATCAAGAACACGCTGGTGAAGGACCCCACCTCTTCGGAAGCGGAGGCCCTGGAACAGATCTATGCCCTGCTCCGGCCGGGCGAGGCCCCCAACCTCGAGACGGCTCGGGCTGCGCTGGAGCGCTTGTTCTTCAATCCCAAGCGCTACGATCTGGGTCGGGTGGGCCGGTACAAGATCAACCAGCGGCTGAAGGTGAACGTGCCGCTCACGCACACCGTGCTGACCGAGGAGGATTTCGTCGCGATCATCCGCTACCTGATCGAGCTGTCGGAGGGTCGCGGCTACACCGACGACATTGATCACCTGGGCAACCGGCGGGTGCGGACGGTGGGCGAACTCATCGCCAACCAGTTCTCGGTCGGCCTGTCCCGGATGGCGCGGCTCATCAAGGAGCGGATGAGCATCAACAGCGATCCGGACAAGATCACGCTCGACGATCTGGTGAACGCCCGCACCGTGAGTGCCGTGATCCAGGCGTTCTTCGGCAGCTCCCAGTTGTCGCAGTTCATGGATCAGACGAACCCGCTGGCCGAACTCACGCACAAACGCCGGCTGTCCGCGCTGGGGCCCGGCGGGCTGACCCGAGAGCGGGCCGGCTTCGAGGTGCGAGACGTGCACTACTCGCAGTACGGCCGGATGTGCCCGATCGAGACGCCCGAGGGGCCGAACATCGGACTCATCACCAGCCTC
>CAZVKD010000224.1:0-5286 GCA_964627675.1 uncultured Gemmatimonadaceae bacterium | reverse complement strand
AGGCTCATGGCCTGCGCGGCCGCCTCGATCTCGGCCGCCTCAGGCTGGCGGCCGGCGTTGCGCAGCGCGTCGTGTGCCGCGTCAAGTTGTGTCGCGAGTTGTCGCGCGGCTGCCACCACCTCGGTACCGCTCCGGCCCTTGGCAACACCCTCCAGCGCTCGGGTCGCGATGGCGCGGCCCGGAAGGCCGCGGGCCGTTGCGTCCTCCACGATCGCGATCACCATATCGGCGGACTCCGCCGACAGCATCTCTCGCAGCCGGCTGGTCGGCTCCTGGGCTCCCAGCCGTCCCGGCGCCCAGAGCGGGGCCGCGGCCAGGAGCATCAGGGCTCGGTATTGCGTCGCGCTCTTCATGTCATCTCCTTGTGTTCTTACACGTCCTGACGTCTGCCTATTCGGTGACGTCCGTCACTTCCTCAGGTCCGTGTATCTGTGCCGCAGCGTCTGGTTAGAGACTCCCCCGCCCGGCAAGCGGTCACTCAGGGCACGATTAGCAGCCCGGTCCGCCCGCCGTAGCCGTCGTCCACGGAAGCCACGCCCTCCGGCACAATCCAGGCGGCGCCGTCCACGACGAGGTTGAACCGGTGGACACCCGGCGCCAGCCGCACGCGCAGCATCCACCAGCCGTCAGCGGCCCGCTCCAGGGGCACGGGCTCCCAGTTGGTCCATTCGGCGACAAGGTCGAGCCGCTGCGCTTGGGGGACACGGAAGCGCAGCACGCCGGATCCGTCGTCGCGCCGGTACGCCGGCGGGGCGAGCGGCTTGACCGACATGACGGGCGGGCGCCGAGACGTAACACGCACGCCCGCGGACCCATAACGACCGCCCGGGAGACCCTGAAGGACATCCTGTGGGTAGCTCCCCCCAGCGAGGACCAGGGCCACCATCCGACCGAGCCAGAGCGTCACCGAACCGCCGCCCCACGTGGCCGGATCGATCTGGCTTCCAGCTTCGGCCCCCCGCCACCCTGCGTACGCCGCCAGCTCGAGCGGGCCCGCTATGGTGGACGCCTGGGCGCTCACTTCCGGCAGCCAGAATCCCGCGATCCGCAGCGGCGCGAAGCCGAGCGCCGCCCGGGTGGTGGCGTAACGCGTCCAGAGGCCGCCAGTGGCCCCGACGCCGGTCGCCATCGCAGCGTCCGCCGAGGTCCAGCCGGTTGCGCCCGCCGGTCCTACCCACGCCCCCAGGTGCCGGCCACCCAGATGAAACCGGAATTCGCCGCGGGTCGCCGCGGTGCGGAACCCGCTCGAGTGGTAGGTTCCGGCCGCACCGCCGGCCAGCTCGAACCGCGTCGCGCTCAACGGGCCGAACGGGCTGAGCAGCAGCGACAGGTCGGTTCGGCCCTGCGACGCCCATTGGGCGTCCCCGAAGCGCGCAATACTCCCCCCCAGGCTCCCTGACGTGCGTCGCGTCTGCCACACGAGGAGCGGCGCCAGGGACGCCGAGTTGAGCGTCGCCACGGTATCGAAGGCGATGCGCGTGCCGCTGGCATCGAGGTGCCAGAGCTGGGCGTCGAGCCACGCCGGCCACAGCGTCAGCAGGAGCGCCGCGAACGTGGTCAGGGACCTTGGCATCTCGCTCGACGAAACGGGTTCACCCATTCGGCACACGCGGCACGGGCGGCCGTCGGGGTGTCAGGGGGGGGGAAGGAATGCCCAGGCTCTGGAGCGCGCTCCCCAGCGCTGCCACCGGCAGAGCACCCACCCTCAGGCCAACGTCCACGCGTTGCGGGATTTCCACCATGCGCTCCTGCGGGATGCCGCTGGCTACCAGGTGGACGATCACATCGAACGCATGACCGGCAGGAACACCCCGCTGCAGCAAGTCGCCTAGCAGGGCGAATGGAATCTCCAGGGGCGTGGCCGGCGGCGCGCTCCGCCGCAAGGCGGTGAGATCATCCGCGGGCACGCCCCGCCCGCGCGCTTCGGCCGCCGCGACGATCTCGCCGTCCCGCAACGCCGCGCCGGGCGCGCCCGCCCGAAGCAACTCCCGCGCTTCGCGCAACGCGTCCGCCAGGGTGCCGACCGCACCGACGAGGCGCACCGAGGGTACCCGCTTGGCGGCCCCCTCGAGGGCCTTCGCCTCCAACGCCTGGACCGGCAGGGAGTCACGGCGCGCGGCCTCGAGCACGGGCTGCAGCGCCGCGTAAGTCTGCGGGTCGAGCCGCTGTCGCAGCATGTCCTCTTGGGCCCCAAGCCCGCTCAACGGCCAGCAGGCGACCAGCGCGACGACACCGGCCTTCAGCATCATACGCGTCAACTGGACGTCCGGGGCGGCACCAGGAGGACGCTGTTCTGCTGGCCGAAGCCGTCGTCCACTCGCGAGGCGTTCGGGTCGGCGCGCCACTGCGTGCCGTCGATAATGAAGACATAGTGATGCAACCCGGGCGACAGGTCCATCTCCACCACCCAGACGCCTTTCCCCTGCCGGTCTTCCAGCGGAACGCCGGCGGGATCCCAGCTGACGAAATCCCCGGTGACGGCCACCGAGCGGGCATCCGGGGCGACCAGGATGAACCGTGTGAGGGCCCTCGCGCCCGTCGTCGAGGCCGTGGGCACTTCGGGTGGCGGCCGGGTCACCACGATGATCGCCAGCGCGGCGGCCAGCGCTAGCGAGGCGGTCAACGGGCTCAGCCGCACGGTCTTGGGCGTGCTCACCCATGCAAGAGTCCGACGCCACGGCGAGGACGCCAGCGCCCGGACGCGCGCCATGACCCGCTCCCGAACCTCGGGTGACACTGTCTTGGGCTCGCGCCGTAACGGCGCGACCAGCCGATCGAACGCCGCAGCTTCCTCCCTTAGCCCCTCTGGAAGGGCCTCCCACTCCAGCTCCCCGTCCAGGTAGCGACTCAGATCCTCCGGTTCCCTCGTCATAGGCCTACACCTCGCAAGCGCTCGCGCAGGGCCTGGCGTCCCCTCAGGAGGCGCATCTTCAGGGCCGGTACGGTGGCCGAGAGCAGCTCGGCCATCTCGGGCAGGCTCATCCCGTGAACGTGCTTGAGGACCAGCGCCTCTCGCTGGTCCAGTGGCAACGCTTGCAGCGCTTCGTGCAGCCGGCGTCGCACTTCGGCGACTTCTGCCTCGGCGTCGGTGGCGTGGTCCGCCGGATGCTCGGCCGCCGTCGACAGTGAGAGGTGGCGGCGCCGCCTCCGCCGCGCCAGGTGAGTCTTGCACTGATTACTCACGATGCGGAACAGCCACCCCTTGAAGCGCTTTGGATCTCGGCAGCGCCGCAACGACTGGTAGGCCCGTACGAGGCTGTCCTGCACGATGTCCGCGGCCTCATCCGGGCTCCCGGTGATGTACTTGGCGTAGGCCTCGCACTCTCCCTGGTAACGATCCACGAGAAGACCGAATGCCTCCGTATCGCCGCTCACAACCTGTTCGATCACCTGCGCATCGCTGAGAGACTCGTCCATGGGCTTTCGCCAGCGGTCTATGTGCAGCGCCCGGAAATGAGACCCCCGCGGGGTCCGGCGCTTGGGCAGCTCGGGGTATAGACTCGCGAATTTGACGCACGGTCACGCCAGCGCCAGGCCGCGGCTTGGTGGCGCTCCTGTGACTTGGATCACGCCCAGGATATGGCACGGCTCCGCCCGCGTCCACTCCCCGTCCCTGGTGTGACCGTTCCGGCGAATTCGAAGTCTTAGCCGAGACCCAGGGCCGTCGAAGTCGCTGAGAGCAACGGCCGCTGGGGCACGACAACGGACATCTTCAGGAGGAGTTTGAGGACCATGTTACGGAACCGAGGAACCCGCGTACTCGCGCTCGTGACGTCGGCGGTGCTCGTCACCGGATGCGACGGCCCCAGCGGCACGGAGAGCGTGAGCGTCACCATGCAGCAGAGCGACGCCACGTTCAGCGCGTCCTTGGCCGGCTGGTCCGCCAGCGTCAGGGGGGACCAGGCATCGGCCGTTGTCAGCAAGGACACCGTGCTCTCGCTGACGGTGGAAGTGACCGAGATTCAGTTCCTGCCAAGACAGGCTGAGGCTCAAGCCGGCGACGATGGCGTGTGGATTTCCCTGTCGTTGGCTCAGCCGGTGCCGCTGGACCTGATGACCCTCCCGACCGAGGGTGAGTCGCCCCTGGTCATCGCCTCGGGCGAGGTGCCCGTAGGCAGTTATGGCGACGTGCGCCTGTTCGTGGAGAACGCGCAGATCGTCTTCAAGGGTGACATCAATCTGGGGGTCGCGTTCGGCTTTAAGGGTGGGGTGGCCTATCCCGTAACGATCCCCTCCGGGCCCCGGACGGGCATCAAGACCGACGCCGAATTCAGCGTCACGGCGGACGCCGAGGGCAACGTGAACGACGTCCACCTGCTCTTCAGCCCCACGGCCACATTCCTGAACGTGAGCGGTACCGGCACCGGAGAAGTGATTCTCGCGCCGGTGATCCGGTCGCGGCCCGAGGGCTCGTAAGCTCGATGTGCAGCCGCTCCCCTTCCTCCCCGGACCCTGGCTGGAAGGGGAGCATGGCCTGGGGAGCGTGACGTGATCCTGCGCAGCCGGCGGCCGCTTCGTTCGGCTTCGGCGCTTCACCTAATGCCACCAACAGAGGTAGCGATGCGACTGGCGAGGCGAACGACTCCGATTCTTCTGCTGGTAGCGGCATGGGCCGCGGCCTGCGGCGATGCCATCGGCCCCGAGGACATCGCCTCCGTCACCGTGTCCCCCGCGGCCGACACCATCCAGATAGGCAGCACGGTGCGGCTCGCCGCGACGCTGACGGACAGGAAGGGCAAGCTGGTTACGACACTCACTGTCAACTGGTCAAGCTCCAGTAATGCCGTGGCGACGGTGGACACCGCCGGGCGAGTGACCGGCGTGGCGCCCGGCTCGGCCACCATCCGCGCCAGCGTGAACGGCGCCAGCGGCAGCGCAGAGATCCTGGTAGCCGGCCCGGCGCCCACCATTTCCAGCGTCAGTCCCAGCACGGGCACCGTGGGCACCGAGCTCAAGATCATCGGCACCAACTTCCGGGAGGGCGTCAAGGTCCTGATTGGGACGCTGAACGCCGACTCGGTGGACCGCGACGCGGACACGCTGATTTTCGCGCTGGTGCCGAGCGGGGTCACGGCGAACGTCGCCCTGGGCGTGACGGTCGAGAACCCGGACGGGACCTCCGCCAGCAAGAGCGGCGCCTTCACGGCCGTGGCACCCAAGCTCGACTACGTGAACAGCGCCACCAAGCCGTCGGGGCAGGTTGGCAGCACGGTGATTCTGGAGGGGAACGCCTTCGGGGACATCCGCGGCAGCGGTCAGGTTCTCTTCTCCGACGGCACCGCCACG
>CAZVKD010000223.1:0-5302 GCA_964627675.1 uncultured Gemmatimonadaceae bacterium | reverse complement strand
GCCATGGGCCTGCCGGCGGTGTCCGTCCGGCGGCTGTTCGTGTTTCAGGGCGCCGTGATCGGCGTCGTGGGAACGGCGCTCGGCTCCGGGCTCGGCCTGGTGCTCGCGCGGCTGATCGACCGCCGCCACCTGATCCGGCTCGACCCGAGCGTATACTTCATTGACCATTTGCCGGTGCGGGTGGATCCCCTGGACGTCGTGCTCATCGTCGGGGCAAGTGTGCTGGTGGCCGTGCTCGCCACGGTCTACCCGGCCCGTCAGGCCGCACGGCTCGCCCCGGTGGAGGCGATTCGGTGGGAGTGAATCCGGTGCTCGATGCCCGCGGTCTTCGGAAGACCTACCGGGGTGGTGGCGACTCCCTGGTGGACGTCCTGCGCGGGGTGGACCTCACGGTTGGGCGCGGCGAGATCGTGGCCATCGTGGGCGCGTCCGGGGCCGGGAAGAGCACGTTGCTCCATCTGCTGGGTGCGCTCGACCAGCCGACAGCGGGCGAGGTCTATCTGGACGGCGTGGCCTACTCGACGCTCGCGGATCGCGAGAAGGACCGGCTGCGGAACGAGCGACTGGGATTCGTGTTTCAATTCCATCACTTGCTGCGCGAGTTCTCGGCGCTCGAGAACGTAATGATGCCGTTGTTGATCGCGGGCTGGCCGGCCAACCGGGCGCGAAGTCGGGCGGAAGAGGCGCTGGCGACCGTGGGACTGGCGGGACGTATGAGCCACCGGCCGGCACAATTGTCGGGCGGGGAGCAGCAGCGCTGCGCGGTGGCCCGGGCGCTGGTGCACGACCCGCAGGTCCTGCTCGCCGACGAGCCGAGTGGCAACCTGGATCACGCCAACAGCGGCTTGCTGCACGATCTCCTGGTTGGGCTGGTGCGCACGCTGGAGCGGGCGCTGGTGGTGGTCACGCACAACCGCGCCCTGGCGGAGCGGGCCGACCGGATTCTGCTGCTGGACGACGGCCGGCTGCTGCCGCTGCCGGCAGCGGAGGCGTTGCCCTGATGCAGTGCGATCAGTGCGGCGAGCGGCCGGCGGCGATCCACGTGACGCAGATCGTGAACAACGCCGTGACCCAGGTGCACTTGTGCGAGCCCTGTGCGGCGGAGAAGGGGATCCACACCAGCGCCTCGATCGCGAAGTTTCCTTTGTCGGACTTCCTCGCCTCCCTGGGCAAAGCCGCACCGAAGACGGACACCGGGACGGAGACCGGCGAGCCGTGCAGCTTCTGCGGGGCGACGCTGGCGAACTTCCGCGAGACGGGCCGCCTGGGATGCCCCCACTGCTACGCGACGTTCGAACACCACCTTCGCGATCTGCTCCGCCGCCTCCACGGATCGAGTCAGCACGTGGGCGAGGTGTACCTGCCGCCGGGAGCCAAGGCCCCGGGATCGGCGCAAACGTTGCTCGAGCTCCGCGATCAACTCCGCCGGGCGGTGGAAGCCGAGAACTTCGAGTTGGCCGCCGAGTTACGAGACCGCATCCGGGTGCTGGAATGACGTTCGACCTGAAACTCATTCCCGACGGCGGGATCGGCTGGGCGGACGCCTCCGGCCCCGAGGGCCACATCGTGCTGTCCTCCCGCATCCGATTGGCCCGCAACCTCCAGGGGATGCCGTTCACGATCCGGGCCGACGAGGCGGAGTACGAGGTCGTCCTGGAGCACGTCACCGCGGTGGCGCGCCAGACGCCGGAGCTGGCCGATGCCGCGCTGGTGCGGATCGACACGCTGGAGCGCGCCGAGCGCCAGCTGCTGCACGAGCGGCACCTCATTTCGCGCGAACTCGCCGGTTTGGATCCCAGCGGCGCCGTCCGCCGCGGCGCGGCGTTGATGGTGAGCGGAGATCTGGCCGTGATGATCAATGAGGAGGATCATCTCCGGCTCCAGAGCCTGCGATCGGGGTTCGCACTGCCCGAGGCCTACGCCGCGCTCGAGCGCTTGGACGCGCAACTGGGTCAACGCCTCGCCTTCGCGTTCCACCCGGAGTTTGGTTACCTTACGTCGTGTCCGACGAATGCGGGCACGGGGCTCCGTGCGTCGGTCTTGATTCACCTGCCGGGCCTCGTTCTCACGAAAGAGATCGCGAAGGTGTTGCAGGGCCTCGCGCAGGTGGGGCTGACGTTCCGCGGGCTCTACGGCGAGGGCAGTGAGGTCGTCGGCAACTTCTTCCAGCTCTCGAACCAGACGACCCTCGGGAAGTCCGAGGAAGACCTGCTGGACCAGCTGGTGAAGATCGTGCGACAGGTCGTCGAGTACGAGGAAGAAGCGCGACGGGTGTTGCGGCGCGACGCGCCGGCGCTCATCGAAGACAAGATCTGGCGGGCGTACGGTCTGTTGCGCCATGCTCGGCTGCTTTCGTTCGAAGAGGGCATGAACTTGCTGAGCGGCGTGCGGCTTGGGGTGGGCTTGAACCTGATCCGGGACGTCGGGGTATACACGCTGAACAAGCTGATGATCTTCACGCAGCCGGCGCATTTGTCGCATCAGTACGGCCGGGCGCTGACGGACCCGGACCTGCCGGCCCTTCGCGCCGCATTCGTCCGGCGGCTGTTGGAAGACGACGCGCGCCGCCGAAGCGCGAGCGGCGCCGGTGGGGACACCGAGGCGGCCTGAGGCTATGAACGGATACAACTTCACCGATCGGGTTCGCAAAGTCCTGCAGATGGCCCGCGAAGAAGCGGCGCGGCTGCACCATGAATACGTGGGCACCGAGCACATCCTGCTCGGCCTGATCCGCGAGGGCGAGGGCGTCGCGGCCGCGGTGCTCACGAATCTCAACGTGGATCTCGAGGAAATCCAGCAAAAGATCGAGGAAACGGTCAAGAAGGGGAAAGCGCCGGCGGCCGCCGGACCGGATCTGCCGTACACCTCGCGTGCCAAGAAGGTGCTCGAATTGTCCATGAGCGAGGCGCGCGAGCTGAACCACTCGTACGTGGGCACCGAGCACCTGCTGCTCGGCCTGCTCCGCGAGGAGAAGGGGATTGCCGCTCAGGTCCTGACCGATGCCGGCGTCAACCTGGAGCAGGCGAGGGCCGAAACGCTCCGGCTGCTCGGCAGCGACATGCCGGCGAGCCCCAAGACGGGCGCGGCGCAGCCGGCGCAGCGCTCGGAGAAGAAATCCAAGACGCCGGCGCTCGATCATTTCTGCCGCGATCTCACCGCGCTTGCCGCCGAGGGGCAGCTGGATCCCACCATCGGCCGGGAAAAAGAGATCGAGCGCGTCATCGAGGTGCTCTCGCGCCGCAAGAAGAACAATCCCGTCCTCATCGGTGAAGCCGGCGTCGGCAAGACGGCCATCGTGGAGGGCCTGGCCCAGCTCATCGCCTCCGGGAACTGCCCGGATGTGCTGCGGAGCCACCGGGTGTTGGCGCTCGACATGGCTGCCGTGATCGCCGGGACCAAGTACCGAGGCCAGTTCGAGGAGCGGCTCAAGGCCGTCATGAACGAGATCGCGCAGAATAAGAACGTGGTGCTGTTCATTGACGAGCTGCACACGCTGGTGGGGGCGGGCGCGGCCGAAGGTGCCATTGACGCGTCCAACATGCTGAAGCCCGCCCTGGCCCGCGGGGAGCTCCAGTGCGTCGGCGCCTCGACGCTCAACGAGTACCGCAAGTACATCGAGAAGGACGGCGCCCTCGAGCGACGGTTCCAGACTGTGATCGTGGATCCGCCCACGGTGGACGAGACCATCCAGATTCTGCGCGGCTTGCGGCAGCGATACGAAGACCACCATCACGTGAACATCCCGGACGAGACACTGGACGCGTCAGCCCGCCTGTCCGAGCGGTATATCACCGATCGGTTCCTGCCGGACAAGGCGATTGATGTCATTGACGAGGCGGCCGCTCGCGCCCGGCTGGCCGCCCAGGCGCCCCCGCCGGACGTCACGCGGCTCAAGGAACAACTCGAAGCGGTGAGCCGCGAGAAAGAGGGCGCGGTGCGAGACCAGAACTTCGAGCGGGCAGCGGCGCTGCGGGACGAGGAACGGGAGCTGCAATCCCGGATCCGACGACGCCAGGAGGAATGGGAGCGCGAGCGCCAGACGCACCGGCCAACCATCACCGAAGACGACGTTGCCTTCATCGTCTCCCGCTGGACCGGCATTCCCGTGACTCGGCTCCAGGAGGCCGAGACGCAACGGCTGCTTCGCATGGAGGAGGAACTCCACCGGGTCGTGGTGGGGCAGGATCAAGCCATCGAGGCCATATCGCGGGCCATCCGGCGCTCGCGCGCGGGTCTCAAAGACCCGCGTCGCCCCATCGGGTGCTTCATCTTCAGCGGACCCACCGGCGTGGGCAAGACCGAACTGGCACGCGCGCTCGCGCGGTTCCTGTTCGCCGACGATCAGGCGCTGATCCGCGTGGACATGTCGGAGTATATGGAAAAGTTCAGCGTGAGCCGCCTCATCGGCGCCCCGCCGGGATACGTGGGGTACGAGGACTCCGGCGTGCTCACCAAGGCGGTGCGCCGTAAGCCGTACTGCGTGGTCCTGCTGGACGAGATCGAGAAAGCCCACCCTGACGTGTTCAACATTCTGTTGCAGGTGCTGGACGAGGGCCGCCTGACCGACAACTACGGCCGCGTGATCGATTTCAAGAACACCGTGGTGATCATGACGTCCAACGTGGGCGCCCGGGAGATCACCAAGGCCAAGCCGCTCGGCTTCGAGCAACCCAGCAGCCGCATCACCTTCGAGCGCATCGCCGACAAGGTGAAGGACGAAATCAACAAGGTATTCAACCCGGAGTTCCTCAACCGCGTGGACGACGTGATCGTCTTCCACCCGCTGGACCGCCAGCACATCGCGCAGATCGTGAGCATCCTGTTCGCGGAGGTGCAGGCCCGGGTGGCCGAGGGCCGGCTCGGCTTGCGACTGACACCAGCCGCCACGGATTTCCTGGTGGAGCACGGATACGACGAGCACTTCGGCGCGCGCCCGCTGAAACGCGCGATCCAGCGATACGTGCAGGACCCGTTGTCGGAAAAGATCCTCACCGGCGATTTCCAGCCGGGCGAGGAGATCGAAGTGGACGTGGGCCCCGAGGGAGACAAGCTGATCTTCCGCGCCCTCTCCGGCACCAAGGCCTAGCGATCATGCGCAGGGCCCGCGGCGCGCTGCTCCTCGGGGTGTCACTCGCAATTCCGGCCGCCGCCTACGCCCAGGCCGGCGAGGGTACGGTGGTGGACACGGTGATCGTGTCGGGCGCGAGCCGCCTGCCCCTCACCACAGTGCTCACCCTCGCGGCGATTCCCACCGGCCGGCCCATTTCGTACCGCGATGTCCAGCGCGCCATCCACACGCTGT
>CAZVKD010000222.1:0-5305 GCA_964627675.1 uncultured Gemmatimonadaceae bacterium | reverse complement strand
ACGGCGGCGATGAGCCCCGCAATCCGGACCAGTGCCGCGCCATCGCGTGCCAGCAGCGCGTCGTCCACCAGCAGCTTGGAGAGGTAGGGAAGCGACAGCGACAGCGCCGTGCCGATGAGGCTCGCGACCAACACCGCGCCGAGCCGGGGCCAGCACGGCAGGATGAAGCCGAGGGCCCACCGGAGATCGCGCTCCAGGCCGCTCACCGGGCGGGTCAACGCTCAGGGCCGGGCCGCACGCGCCGGCGCCGGCGGGACGATGATCACCGTGGTCATGTCCGCGTCCAGCTCGACCGTGCGGAGGTACCGATAGGTGGCCGCGTCGTAGACGTCTATAGTATTGCCGGCGGCATAGATGTAGAGCAGTCTCCCGTTCGAGCTTGGCGCCAGAGCCATGCGCGGGCGACCGTTGAACCTGGTCTTGCTCTGCACTCGCCGGCCCTGGAGGTCGAAGGTCCAGAACTCGTAGTTCCCGACCTCCTGACGCAGTCCGTACGCCCTGGTTCGGCCGGGCGCCAGACTGAAGCTCACCGGCTGGTCCGGCCCCAACACGTGGAAGTCCACGGTCTTGGCGGCCAGGTCCACCCGGGCCACGCCCATCATGCGCCGCCGCTGCACCGGGTCGGTCATGCGGAACAGGCCGGTGTAGAACCCCGGTTCTTCGTACAGCGTGGACGGGAACCCGAAATTGAATCGGCCCAGTCCCTCTTCCAGCGCGTTGGACAGGTCCCAGCGGTCGGTTTCCTTCAGGTCGCCGGCGTCGTAGATCAGGATATCCTCTTCGGTGAGGAAATACATCAGCTTCCCGTCGGGCGAGAACAGAATGCGCGCGAACTCACGCTCTTCTCCCTCGGGCCAGGGAATGGTGTCGGTGATCTGGCGCCGCTTCAGGTCGTAACGGACCAGGGTGGGCGGGCCGATCTCGAAGCGGTCGGGCAACTTCGTGGTGGTCCGCACCAGCATGATGGCGAAGCGCTCGAGCGGGTCCACGCTCAGGCTGCCGATCCGGACCCGCTGGTTTGCGCGCGTGAGGGAGAACGTGTCCACCGATGTTCGGGTTGCGAGGTCAACCACCTCCACGGTCTGGGCGGTGGCGTCGAGCGCGTACAGCCGCTTGCGGTCGAACGACAAGGTGATCCCGACCGGAATGCCGACGCGCATGGGGATCTTGGCGGCCACGGTCATGGTGGCCTCGTCCAGCACGTAGATCGCTTTGGCGTAGGTGCCCAGGTAGATGGTGGCGTTGCCGCCACTGGGCGCGCGCTGGGCGCGGGCCGGGGTCGCGGCCGCAACGACACCCGCGGCGAGCAGCAGGCAGCGGCGGGCCATCACGGAAAGATCAGGTCAATCTTGCGCCAGTCCTTCTGCGCCGATGCGCACTTGCCCGTCCAGTCCGGAGCGTGGTTGAGCTGATCGGGCACGTGGGCCGGCCAGAAGCAGCCCAGGTGACAGTCGAACAAATCGCGCTCCACCGGCTGGCACAGTCCGGCGGTGCTGCCGCTGGAATCCGCTTCCCATCCCGGGGCGAACACGAACGAGCAGCCCAGCGGGATGTGCGGCCCTTCCTCCGGGCGCTGAGACGGCCCGCCACCCTGAAGCGCCACCACGTCGCGCGTGACCACGGCCTCGATGCGCCGGGCCTTGCGGTTTACGGGAGTGAGATGGTGCACGTCGGTCCTCCTCAGTTATCGAATCGGGCGAGCCAGGCGGGATTGCGTACCGCCAGTTCGCCGTACACTCGGAGACAGGTGTCCGTCCAGCGCCGAATCCAGTCGCAGTAGTGCAGGTTGGGGCGGGAGGTGTCGCCGTAGCGCGTGTGCGCCTCGTGGTAACATCCGCCCGAGCAGATGGGCCGCGCCCAACAGACGGCGCAGTCCGTCTTGCGCGCCAGGTGATGCCGCTCGAGGAACGCGGTCTGGCGCTCCCGGTCCACGCCATCGAACACCGAGCCCAGGGTGTGCGCCTCCGAGCCGGCGAATCGGTGGCACAGGGCCACGTCCCCATCGGTGGCCACGCCCACGAGCCCGAGCCCCGCTCCGCAGGGGTACGCCTTGCTCACACCCTTGTGGATCTCTTCCAGCGTGTCCTTCACGTTCGAGAACCCGTGATGCCGGTTGGCCAGCGCGGCACTCAGGAAATCGCCGGCCAGGGCGTCGAACTCTGCCAGCATGCGCTCGTATCCGTCGCCCTCGATCGCGTGACCGCGCGTGGCGCCGGTGGTCACGGGCGCGAATCCCACCTCGTGGAAGCCGATCTCTTCGGTGAGATGCCGGTACGTGCCCGTCACGTCCAGGTTGTTCCGGGTGAGCGTGACGCGGGCGCCGATCGGGCGGCTGGTGTGACGCCTCAGCAGCTCGCGAATCTTGGGAACCACGATGTCGTAGCTGCCGTGGCCGTTCTTGAACACCCGGAACTCGTCCTGCGCGCTCTTCGGCCCGTCCATCGAGACCGTGACGGCCACGTCGTTCTCGGCCAGCCACTCGATCACCTCCGGCTTGAGCAGCGTGGCGTTCGTGGTGATGCTGAACTCGACGCGCTTGCCCACCTCCGCGGCACGTTGCCGCGCGTAGGCCAGCGTCGCTTTCACGACCTTGAGATTGAGCAACGTCTCGCCGCCGAAGAACGTGAGATGCGCCACGGGGTTCGTCCCCGCCTGGCGCAGCATGAACTCCACGCTCTGCCGCGCGGTGGTCTCGTCCATGAACGGCGGCACCGGCCTGGCCGGGAGGCGGTCCTCGCCGTACTCGTAACAATAGGCGCAACTCAGGTTGCACTTGCTGGTGACGTTGAGGACCATGGTCGAGAGCGGGAATCCTTCCGGAGGCAGCTCGATGGGAGCAGGCTCCGGGAGCGCGTCGGCCGGCCCCACGGCCCGGATGTCATGCAGCTCGATGAGGGTGCGACGCACCACCTGCTCGGGAAACCGTCCGGCCAGCAATCCGACGACCTGCTCGGCGGGCAGCACCCGCTCCTCCAGCACGTCCAGCACGGCCCGCGACGGAGGATCCAGCTTGAAGACGGCCGCCGAGGGCACGAGGTACGTGAACGGCTCCCCGGCGGCCGTGAAGCGATGCATCTCGCGCAGCTGAAGAAGCGTCACGGCTCGATCCTCCAGGGTTCCCATCGGAGGTAGAGCGGCACCGTCACCAGCAGGTGAGCCCGATGGCGGAGCGGCCTGGCGCCCCCGGCGTCGTAGGTGGCCACGACCCACACATCGCCGACGTTGTTCCGATTGCCGGTCCGGTTGGGGTTCGGGCCATCCAGGGCCGGGGTGAAAAGGCCGGTTGCGTCCAGCTGGCCGACGAACCGGGTATCGTCGTCCTCGTAGGTGACCGAGTACTCCTCCAGGCTCCACGCCGCTGGCACCGGGCCGAGGTCGAGGTCGTCTCCGGTCTCCGGCTTCCCATCCGCCCCGTTGTGGTAGGCGACGGCCTCGAACTGCTGGAACTGCTTGGGGAAGCGCATCCCACCGATCCGAGCCATGCCGGCCTGCGGCTCCACCCGGATGCGCTGCACCTGGTCGTAGATCACCAGGGCGTCCCGATGCCCCACGCCCGCCACGAACAGGTCCTTGGCGCCAATCGGCGCGTCCGGGCTGACGGCGATTCGGGCGGTGATAGCTTCGGGATCGGCCCGCGCGACGGACCGCACCTCGATTCCGGGCCCGAAGTCAATACTGGATGGCTGGAGCGACGCCGGGAGATTGGCGCCATAGATCGTGACTTCGAGCTCCGCGGCTTGTCGCCGCGCCGCGCGAGGATGCACCCCGGCGATGACCGGTTCCCGGCCCACCCGGCGCAACGTCAGGTCCAGGCCGAATTCGTCGTAGGCGCCCCAGTACCATCGGCCCGACATCTCGCGCCAGTCTCGCTCCAGGTGCATCACTTCGCGGATGCCGGCCGAGTCCCCGGCGCCCGCGAAGGACCGCCCGCGCCACTGGTGGCCGGCATACACCACGGCCCGGCCCGATCGGGTCGCGGTGCGTCCAGACCGGGGATAGGTGTACGTCGCCGCCGTGGTGAACTCGTCCGGTCGCTGCCCCGGCGCGATTACGACGCGGCCGAACACCGGGCCCTTCCCCGGCTCGTGGCCCGACAAGGACCACGTCCCCTCGAGTCGCGGCGGACGCATGGTGGCGGCCCACGCCGTCCACTCGGGCGTCTCGAACGGGAAGGCGCCGGCCAGGTGTTCGATCGCTTTGTCCATGGGGTGACGCCGGTCCGGCAGACGGCCGTCAGGACCGGGCTCCCGGGGCGGGGGCCCCGTGCGGCGGAAGGCCTGGAACTCGGACAGGGGGTAGTAGCCGCGGTGCGTGGCCACGAGCAGGGCCCACTCCTCACGGGTGCGCCGCTGCGTGATCACCCGGCCCATGGAGTGACACGGCTTGCAGGTATTCTCGGTGTCCTTGTCGGCGGCGTAGGTGTAATCAACCAACCGCCGCTCCACTTCGAACCTCCCCGGCCGCAGCTCGTCAGGGGCAATGCCGAGGGTGTTGGACAGATAGCGAACGATTTCGCGCGCGTCGTCCGGCTCGAGCCGGACGCCGTTCAGCGTCACCATGCGCCGGATGGAGGTTTCCCAGCCCTCCGGCGTCTTCCGGACGTAGGAGATCCGGGTCATGCGCCCGGTCGTATCCCGCGTGTGGCAGGCCCCGCAGTTCCGGATCACTACGTCGGCCGTGATGGGGGTGCCTTCAGGCCGTGCCGAGCGGGCGGCCGCGGGGCCCTGCGCCGTCGAGGGTTCGGCGCCGGCGATCGCCGCACAACACAGAAGGCTGCCGGTGGCAACCCAGCGTGACTGGGCCATGGCGCGGGTGCTCGGAGGGTGACGCGGGGGGTTTTAGCACGCAAAGGCGACGCTGTCAAACCGGTCGGTGTTCCAGCATTCCCTCCGCGATCAGCGTGGCCAGCGCGGCAAGAAACTCGGGCAGGCCCACGGCCTGGGGCACGCGATGGTCCCCTGCGACGCGATGGTACGCGCCGAAGAGATCGGCCACCTGACGGCACTCCTCGGCCACGGCTCCGAGCCTTACGACGTCCACGCCGTACAGGAACCGCGTGCCGGCCGGGTCCCGCGGCGTTACCAATCGCTGCTCCAGCACGACCTGGTTCTGCACTATGGCGGGGCGTGCGCCAAGCTTCCATCGCGGCGATCGCGCCAGGTGAATGGCCGGACGCCGTTTGAGGTCCTCCAGCGCCTGGCGCACTCCGGCGACATGCTGCGGAGCCGTCGAGGCGTCGTGTCCCTGGTTCGCATGGTCGAGAGCCTCGGGCCCGGCCCGGTCCGTCCAAAACGCGTGATCGTAC
>CAZVKD010000221.1:0-5354 GCA_964627675.1 uncultured Gemmatimonadaceae bacterium | reverse complement strand
CGAGGTGCTCCGCGAGCGCTCGCGTGCCGAGCACGCACGGTGGATGGCGCGGCGCCGAGACGTCGAGGCCGCCATCGACGCGGAGCTTGAGCGCGGCCCCCCGCCCGCCCGCGCGCCGCGATGGGACTAGGGGATTACGCCCTCGGCTCGCGCGGCGGCTTGAAGCTGGAGAAGGACCGATGTTGGGAGCCGTCGCGCTAGCTCGGCCTGCTGAGCCGCGGTGACGCGAGACAGGATGGCGCGTAGCACTTCGCGGCGCTCGTCGCCCATCGGCATATCCGCGGCGCGGCACAGGTCCCCCCATTGCTCTGCGCCGAGAACATCGCGCACTACCTCGCGGTGCTCCGTCGCAAGAGATGCGAGCCACGCTGTGATGGCGCCAGCGTTGGGCGCCACGCCCCTGCTGGCGGCCTGCTGCTGCATCAGCCACTCGAGGAGCTTCATTTGTTTTTCGTGTTGGCGCGCCTCGGACTCTCGTTCCGCTTCGTTTGCGGCGAAGTCCATCCGTGCCTGAGCGGCGCCAGCGACGGCCCCCGCCATCGCTTCCAGACACTCGGCCACCATACCCACCATTTTGTCGAGATTCCCCATTAGGCCGACGTAGCGCGTGTGAGTCTCGTTCAGGGCGCGCAAGGCCCACCGGGCTTGGGCCGCTCCAGGCGTAAGCCCTTCAACATCTTCGGCCTCGCCGGCATCGCCCATGCGCAGCACGAGCGGCGATTCCGCGTTCAACCGGGCTCCGCTTTCGTCGAACGCGTCGATGCGGTAGTACGTCGCGCCGTCGTCGCCTTGCGCGTGTTCCGTCACGAGGGCCAGGACAGCGGAAGCCACGGCTTCCGGTGGTTCAGTGCCGACAACCTCCAGTTCCAGCCCTGCGTGTCGGTAGCCCCCGCGGCCGGAGCGGGGGAGCGCGTGCCATGATGTGGCCTTTGACCCGTGCTCGCGGGTCGCGGTGAGGAGGGACTCGGGGACGGGGCCGCCGTCCCATTTCGTAGCGCGCCTGTGGATTGCCATCTGGCGCCATTTCGACCGCTAAAAACGAAAAATGCAAGCGGGACCTTGAAAACATCGCCAGGATTCCGCAGATGGCCGAGATGCCCGAATCCAAGAGCGCCCTACGACGGCTTGCCGCGTCGGGAATGTCTGCGGCGAAGCGAGCCGCGCGTATTACCGCCGAGCGAAAGGAGCGTCGGGCCGAAGTGCTCGGCGCACTGTTCCTTATCCCGCTCGCGCGAGACATGCTGCCGCAAGTGCCCGTTCTCGGGTCGCTTGGCCTCGACAAACGGTTGGAGCTTGCCGTCGGCATGTATGCCGTCGCCAGCTTCACAACCGGCTGGCTCCAAGATGCCGCGTGGGGCGCGACCCTAGGAGCCGTGGGGGCCTACGCCTACGCGCAAGATGACATTCTCGGCGGCCTCGTGAACACGAACGGAAAGTGACGTGCCCCTCGCGAAGTGCATGCAGCGGTGCGTCACCAAGACGTATGTTCTCCCAGATGGCAGTGCGAAGGGGTACGTATGGTGTCCATGCGGCAAGTTCGGCCTCTATCCCGGCGGCAAACCTCCGCCTCCAGGCTCTAAGCCTGCGCCGAATCCATTCGAACCATCCACCAGCGACCCGAATGGTCGCATAACAAAGGAATCCATCATGACACGATGCTCTTGTGCTCCATCCTGCGACTGCGATTCGCAGCCACCGACCATCACAACGCCAAGCGGCTCTACGATGCGCGTCCAGCCGGCGTCCGGCGAAGGCGTCGCAGCCTGCTTCGGCATTGCCGGCGCAGAGAACACTGTGGCTCCTGGTGGCACCGCAACGCTGACCATCACAATTGGAAACTACTCATGGCTCCGCCCGCGAGTGCTTCGCATCGCGGCCATTGATCCGGCCACCGGCCAGAACTACGCCGCCGCAGTCACGGTCAACAGCGTGACCGGCGTCGGACGTTCCGCGCTCGGATCGACCGCGGGGGTCAATGGTGGAGCCATTGATTCCTACGCGGAGCGCGGCCTGTACTTCGGTCGCAACATCCCGGCGTTGACTTCCGCGAACAGCATCGCCGTATCTGTCACGAGCAACGCCGCCGTCCCGCTGCGCGTTGCGGCATTTGTTGAGGGAGAGGCGCTCCAGTGAAAGGCCTGCTGCTGCTTCTCCTCGCGCTCGCGTTCGGGCGCAGGGGGGCCGGCGGGGGCGCGCGTCCGGGAGGTCTGGGCGCGCGCCCCAAGGGGCTTCAGCCGCCTGCATCGTTCACCCCGACGGCTCCGCGGCCGCCAGGCTCGCCGCCGGGCGGCTGCGTCTACTCGCCTAAACTGTTCCCGACGCAGCTCAGCGTGCTCGAGGCCTTTGCCGCGATGGGGTACCCAGTTCCCGTGGATCGGCCGACGATGAACGCGCTCGGGAAAGACGGCAAGTTGGGGGGTGGCGACGACGAACCCTCCATCGCTGTTGCGCGTTTCCAGGATGATTACAACGCTGCCAGCGCTGAGGGTGTCCTGGGGCCGATGGCTGGTGGACTAGCTGTGGACGGATACGTGGGACCGTGTGTGTTGTCCGCCATCCAACACGTCCACAACGCAATGGGACTCGCGGGCTGGCGCGACGTGATCGAGGTAGTGCGTGGGTAGTTGCCAGTGGGCGGGCTACGCGACGCTCCCCGACGGGACGCCGCTGCGCGACGTGGGGCTCGTCGCTACGTGGGACGACTACGCCGAGCGTCGCCGGGCCGCGGAAGACGTAGTGCGAGCACTGCGCGCGACGTACGACGGTATCGCTGCCGCGGGACCAGAATACGAACACCAAGTGCCCCTGGAATCGCAGCAGGTGGCTGCCGATGCACTTGCGACGCTCCAGCGAGCCGAGTCCGAGCTAGAGGCGCTCCCGGCAGGCGCGTGGGCATGGCAGGGGTGGGACCTGTCGTGGGGCGATGAGATCGAGCGGCTGGCGCAGCTGGCCGAATCAGCGGCCTGTGCGCTTCAACATCTCCAGGATGCCGGATTCGCCGTTGAGGTCCCGTCATATTGGGACACGACGCGGCCGCCTCCTCAGCCGGCAAAAAGCGTGGGCGAGGGGCTCGCAGAGGCTGGGCGCGGTGTGGGTCGAGCGCTGTTTTTGCTCGGGTTTCTCTGGTTACTCGGGGGGCGGAAGTGAACCGCTGCGCGCCGATGCCTCCGTCATCGCTCGGACCGATGGAGTCGTTTGTGCGCGTCGCTGGGGCGCACTTCTCTCCGTCGCAGCGAATCGTGTTTCCGTCGCGGCAGGGCTTCTACGCGGCGGTGACTGCCATCGGGTATGCGATGGATACCTCCGCAGTCCAGATTCCACACACGTTGCGCTTGTGGTTCGGCATCATCGACGGAGGGGTTGAGCGCCGCTACGTCCTGGCGAACGGCGCAGGCTTCACGTTTTTCTCGGTGTTCGCGGATGGCGAGCGCTCGCTGGTCGTTCCGCAGGCGCTTGGGGCCGCGTCGCGGCCCTTCTACTTGGCAATCGAAACCTCGGGCCCCGCTGCCACAGCAACTCGCGAACTGCGAGCATCGTGGCGGTATGTGCCGCAGTCCTCCATCATTCCCGATGGATTTCCTGATGCTGGTTGCGAGTGCTGATGGCGCAGGACGTACAGGGCGGCCTTATCTTTGCGGACCCGCAGGGCGTCCTCGAGGTTGTGAGCCCCGATGGGTCAGTGACCATCGTGGATCCGACCGGGCCCGTTGTTGGCCTTTCGGTTTCCGGCGGCAGCGGTGTGGCGGGTGGAGAGTGCTGCGTTGACTACTCCGTGAACGCAGCGAAAGCGTATGTGACTTGCGTCCCTGACTTTGATTCTGGCGTGCGCGCGCTTGTGCTGCGCGCCGGCTCCCGTACGAATGCCGCGGGCGCGTACAACGGTGGAGGCTCGGGCAACAAGGCGATCGCTGGGTTCTGCCGCACCGTCGCGGCGGACGATATGGATCCGTTAGATTTTGACGGGCTATTCGGGTCCGATCTGACTGGATTCGCCTACGAATGGAAAAACATGCTCGGTCCGGTCGGACCCAAGTACACGCCGCCGGAGCCCGTCACCACGCTGACCCCCTACTTCAACTTGCTAGTGGATTTTGGCGGCGGCGACCTACGCATCGTCGTTCTGCTTTCGGACCAGCTTGCGCCCGCAGTGTCCTCGGCAATCGGCGCGTGGACGTGGACGGGTGACACGGTGCGCGGGGAATGGGGCTCGCTGTACGGGGGGCCCGAGGGGGTACTGCTTGTAAACGCGCCGCCAAACCCCGTGCCCGGTGGAGTAGCTCCCATCGTGGACGTGGGCCCGACGTGGCTGGACAAGGCCTACTCGTGGACAGCCTTGATGGAAGCGAACCCCACGGCGAAACTGCGCGCGAGCTTTCCAGGTAATACGGCCTATTTTCCATCCGGTGACGGCGGAATGCCGGTCGGAGCGTGGTTACCTCCAGTGCTGCTCGTCTCCGGTGACTCGGGTAACGTCACGAAGTCGGGGAAACTCATCGTCGACGGTCGCGTTAACGGCGGCCCGTGGTGGATGCTATGAGTGAAGACCCGGTAGCACTGGTGGGATTGGTGACCGGCCCCCTCTCAACCGCGGTGTTCGCGGCGGCTGCGTGGCTCACCTCGCGCATCGCTCGCATGGAGCGCCGCATAGATGATGCACTTGCGCTGGTGGCTGGAGCGCGAGCGGAAATCGCCGCGCTCGGTGTGCGCGTCGCCGCGATAGAGTCGCGTCGCGCAACACTCCCGCCGCTCGTAGCGCGAGAGTAGATGCGGCCGGCCGGATGTTCGCGCGGCGCGGAGATCCTTCGCGCTGCAAGCGTGCTTCAATGGGGCCGGCCGGCCGCGCGCAGCATAGCGCTCCTTCCGCCCGCGCGCCGCGCAGCCTGCGGATAGGTGCGGACGAGCCCCCAAACGCTGTTTTTGCGAGGGGGCCGCCCGCGTGGGTTGCTCCGAGCGATACTCGGCGCATGACCAAACAACCCAGCGGGCAGGCTAGCACGCCGCGCCCATCCAACGCCACCACCACCATCACCGCCGTCACGTATCGGGCCTGGGGCCCCATCTGCGGCGGCTGTCAGCATCGGCATCGGAGCGTCGTGACGGCGCAGCGGTGCTGCGACGCTCACTATCGCGACGTGATGCGGAGGTATCTCGGGGGGGTATATCCAGACCGCGACCCAGTGCGGTGGGACGGACGACCGCTCGACGATGCCGAGCGGCGCGAATTGGCCACCCTCTACAGGCGCGGTGAAGGACGGTGTTCGACATGAACCGCCTGACACTCATTGGGTATCTGGGGGCAGACCCATGGCGCAGCAAGAGCGATCGCCAGGCGTGCGGCTTCGCCGTTGCGACGA
>CAZVKD010000220.1:0-5378 GCA_964627675.1 uncultured Gemmatimonadaceae bacterium | reverse complement strand
AGCACCTGAAGCGGGCGGCGGCGCTCCTGGAGCCCAGGGACGCCACGCCGACGAAGATCTGTATTCGGTACATGAAGTCGTTGTCCAGCGTGAATCCCCCGTCCTTGAGATCGGCGGCGTAAAACTGACTGTTGGGACTGAAGGTCATTGGCAGGTCGGGCGCGAGCGTTTGCACGCAGCTGAGAGAGGGCGGCTTCGGATTCGCCTCGGTGGCGTTCAGACGGCAGATGCGTGCCACGACGGCGAGATCGGGATTGGCGGGCCGATCTCCGAATCCCGGACTGGCGCTAGGACTGGAGGTGAGTGGTGGAAAGAAGAACACGTCGGGATTACCGCTGTGCGCCCCATCCACGATTGCGAACGTCGGGTTCGGGTCGTGGTCGAGCATCGGAGACTGTGAGTCCTGACAGGTCGTGACCACGCCTGCGAGGCAGGCGAGCCCGGCGAGTCGCAGAACCTGGCGAGTACGGGACTTCATGAGGGCCGACTCCCGGGCACCTGAGGGCGCCCAACCATGTTTTTGGCACCCACGCCGGTGCAAGCACGCGCGTCACTGCTCTATCTGCGGGCATCAGCGCATGCCAGCTTCGCACCTGTGCGGGCGTGGACTTGTCGCCACAGGCGAGGGTGAAGCGCGCAAGTCCTGTACCCCAGCGAGACAAGAACCGCGGCGACACGCATGGGGCCGGAGACCATGTAACCCGTTGCGGGACATGGCATTGAAAACCGCAGCGCAAGGGAAACCGGCTATTGCCCCCGGGTCAACGACTGAAATCCGCGGTGCTCGCGCAGCGGTCTCCACCACCAGTGGGTGAATACCGTGGGATCAATCTTGTGATCGGGGTTGGCCAGCGCGTAGCGCCGCCACAGGTCAACCGCCTCGTCGTAATCACCCAATAGAACCCGCATTATCGCTTCGCGCACCGCCAGGCGCTGCTCGTGGTCAGTGTCGCGCCCGGCCCGGTTGGCCAGCAGCATGGCGCGGGCGCTGTCCGGCTGCCCCGCTCGAGCCAGCACGCCGGCGACAAAAATCCGCACGTCTCGCGCGAGGACCACGCTGTCCGGCGCGCCGGCGGTGAGCGTGTCCATGCGCCTCGCCAGCGCCCACGCTTTGCCCACGTCTGGCGGGGCCCAGGGCGAGATCAACATCATGAGCTGACACCCAACGAACTGGCGGCGGTGCGGGAAGCGTCTCGCGCCTTCTTCGCACCAGCGCTGGGCGTTGGGGAACTGCTCCAGGTTGTAGTGGGTCTCGAAGAGCTGGTAGAGATTCCGGTCCTGGAACTGGAGAAACGCGTCCGCCTCGTACGATCGCTCCGCCGCGAGCGCCGCCGCGACCAGGTCTTTCCGTTCGTGGTGCAACAGGCTCAAGGCGTACCACGCGCTGGCGGCCCTGGGGTCAATGCGCACGGCGGTCTCCAGATCCGTTTGGGCCGAGTCCAGCAGGCGCGCCCGCTCCGCGGGATCGGGCGTCACCGCGAGGGCCCACAGCCGGTGACGAGCGCGCCCGCGCAGGTGGAGCGCCTCGGCATCGCGGGATTCCAGCCCCAGGGCGCGTCCGGCCGATCGGATGGCCTCGCGCACCAGTTCCGCCGCCTCCGGTGGCTCGCGGGTCAGCAGCGAGAGATCGTACGCCACCCACCCGCGCAGGATCAGCGGCTGCGGCCACCGCGGATCCGCCCGTTCGGCCAGGGCCAGGAGCGAGTCGGCTTCCCGATACCACCGGCGCGCGGCGTCGCGATCGAGCGACTGCACCAGAGCGGCGCTCTTGCGCGCGCGCTCGGCCCGCTGCACCAGCGTCCAGGCCTCGACCACCGCCGTCCCGCGTCGCCGTTCGCGCAGCAGGATCTCTTCGCCCAGTCGGAGTCGCAGGAAGCCGGACACGAGTTCCGCGGCGGAATCCCGCACCGCCAGCAGATTGACCGACGGCAACTCGAAGGTGCGGGTTTCGATGTCCGACCCGCTGAACCCGTCCACCAGTCGCACCGTGACGCGCACCCGCTCGCCCACCGGCTCCACGCTGCCGGCAATGAGACTGCCGGCCTGCAGGACGTTGCCGATGCTGTCTCGCCGAATGCGGGGATCGCGGTAGCGTGCCACGGCGTCCTGCGAGAGCACCTGGAGCTGCGACACCGTAGACAATCGGTCCATCAACGCTTCCGCCAGTCCGTCACCGATATGGGCCAGCGATGAGTCCCGACTCAGGTCCTCGAAGTACAATACGGCCACGCGGCGGGGATCCAGCGTGACCACGCCTGCGTCATTCCCGTCGCCGCCCGCCACCAGGTTCCACCCAATCACGCCAACGGCGGTGACGACCACGGCGATGCCGGCCGGGACCACGGCACGCCGCCACGCCGGCCGGGCCACCGCCGGCAGGGACGGCACGGGGGTGGCCGGCGTGCCGATCCTCGACATGCGGGCCACGGAAGCCCGCTGCACGGCCATCGAGACGCGTTGAGAAGCGCCGAGCCCCGTCTCGAATGCCTTCAGGGCCTCGGCGAATTCGTGCGCCGTCCGGAACCGATCGGCCGGCGTCTTGGCCATGGCGACGTAGATGATCCCCTCCAGTTCCTCGGGGATCATGTCCCGCATGATGTGAGGCGGCGTGATCTGATCCATGGCGTGCCGCGCCATGATCGCCATCGGCGTGGGCCCGGTGAACGGGATCTGGCCCACCAGCATCTCGTAGAGCACGCACCCCAGGCTGTAGATGTCGCTGCGCCCGTCCACGTCGAGACTTCCCATGGCCTGCTCGGGGCTCATGTAGGCGGGCGTCCCCACGGATGTCCCGGTCTGCGTGAGGCTCTCGCTGCCGGCCTCGGAGAGGGCCTTGGAGATACCGAAGTCGGCCACGATGGCGTGACCGCCGGAAAGCAGGATATTGTCCGGCTTGATGTCGCGGTGAATCAAGCCGTAGCTGTGCGCATGAGCCAGGGCCTCGGCCACCTCCCGGGCGATCCTGACGGACTCTTCGATGGAGAGCTGTTTCTCCCGCACCATGTAGTCAGAGAGCGACTCCCCCTCCACGAACGGCATGACGTAGTACAGCGCACCGTCGGCATCTCCGGAGTCGTACAACGGGAGAATGTGGGGATGGCTGAGCTTGGCGGTGTTGCGGATCTCCCGGAGGAATCGCTCGGAGCCGATCGAGGCGGCGAGGTCGGGCTTGAGCACCTTGATGGCCACTCGCCGATCGTGCTTCAGGTCCCGGGCGAGATAGACCAACGCCATGCCGCCCTCGCCAAGCTTGCGCTCAACGTCGTATCGGTCGGCGAGGCTTGTCCGGAGGCGTGCTTCGATGGCGTCGCTGGCTTGGTCGGCCACTGCGGGTCAGAGAACTCCGTTCCGAGAGGTTGGGTGCCTGCAATTCCCGGGGGTTCAGGCGTGCCTAAGTGTACGGGCGCGCCAGCGTTTGGGCTAGGCAAACCGGATTCGGTTGCCCCCTGCCGGCCGCTGGGCCATCTTGCCCTCGAGGCCAATGACCGAGCCAGCCGCGGAGTTCACCCCGGAGGAAGCGCAGGCCATTCGAGCGGCGCTTCCGATTCCCGAGGCGCCGCTTCGTTGCCCGCGATGCGGCGGCGGGCTCGAAGTGGGCTATCCGCTCGGCAGCGCCTCCATGGGCGGGTACTGGGCCATCCGCTGTCTCGCTTGCGTCCTGGAGTGCGTGGTCGTCTCCCTGCCCGCCGGGCGCCGGCCCGAACCTCCCAAGCGCCGGCGGGAATAGCGTGGACCTCACGGTCCCCGCGGCAGCCCGTGCCGAGCTGCCGACGGCGTTCCTGCAGGCCGCCATCACCCTCGGGCTCGCGGTGTTGTGCGCGCTGCTGTACCGCCGCTATCGCAAACCGTACTTCGCCTGGTGGACGGTCGCCTGGGCGGTCTACGCGCTGCGGATGGGGGCCATCATCACGTTCGTGCTTACGAGCGAACGCTACTGGCTCTACTGGCATCAGATCACCACCGGGTGGACGGCGCTCGCGCTGTTGTGGGCCGCGCTGGTGTTCTCGCAGCAGCTCGCCTGGCGGCCGTGGTACCTGTTCGTGGCGTTGTTCCCGCCGCTGTGGTCCTACATCGCGATCTACCGGCTGGACAACTTCCTGCTCGCCGCGGGGCCGGCGGTGCTGTTCTTGAGCGGGGCCACGCTCTGGACCGCCTGGGCGTTCTACCGCCACTGGCGCTCGGTGCACTCGGCGGCGGCGCGCGGCATCGCGGTGGCGTTTCTCCTGTGGGCCGTCCATCACCTGGACTACCCGCTGCTGCGGGCCCGCGGCGTGTGGAACCCCTGGGGCTACTACCTCGACATCGCCTTCCAGCTCGGCGTGGGAGCTGGCTTTCTGCTTCTCGTGCTGGAAGACCTGCACCACGGCGTGGGGGCGCTGTCGGCGCTCTCCAGCGAGCTGCAGCAGGCGGGGCGCGGGCGCAGGGAGGACTTGCTGGAAACGCTGTTAGGCCGCCTGGTGACGCTGCCCGCCGTGTCGGGAAGCGCCATCTACCTCGTGGCGCGGGGTGGCGAGCAGCTCGCGGGCGCCGCGGGCGTGTGCACGGCCTGGCGCCACGGCGAACCCACCAGGGCGGCGCGTCTGGCGCTGGAGCGCGTGATGGCGACCCGGGCGCCGTTCGTGGTGCGCGACTGGGCCACACCAGGGCACGCGTACACCGCCGGACTGCCCGTCTTGCAGGGCGACGTTGCCACCGGTGTCCTGGTCATGGTCGGCAATGCGCGCGATCCCTTCGCCGCGCTGGACGACACGTTCCTCCGGGCCTTGGGGCGCCAGGTGGGCGCAGCGCTGGAGAACGCGGATCTGCATCACGGGCTCGAGAGTCGCAAACTGGAACTGGAGCGATTGGCGCAGCGCATGGTGGAGCAGCACGAAGAGGAACGGCGGCGACTGTCGCGCGAGCTGCACGACGAGACGGCCCAACTGCTCTCCGCCGTGAAGCTCGAGCTGGGCGTGGCGCGCGAGCGGGCGGGGCCGGCGCTGGCGGGGAGCCTCGACAAGGCATTGGGCTTGCTCGACGAGGGTATTCGCAGCGTGCGCAACGTGACGAACGATCTGCGGCCCGCGCTGTTGGAAGATCTCGGTCTGGTCCCGGCGCTCCGCGCATTGTGCCAGGCGTTCGGGGAGCGCAGCGGGATTGTCACCACCTTCCAGGCGCCGGCCGAACTGCCGGGCCTCTCCGGCGGCGCGGAGCTGGCGCTGTTTCGCGCGGTGCAGGAAGGCCTGGCGAACGTGGCCCGGCACGCCGGCGCGGGTGCCGTGACGGTGAGCCTCACCAGCGGTCCCGGCGGCGTTACCCTCCGCGTGAGCGATGACGGTCGCGGCCTCCCGGCTGGTCTGGATCCGGAGCGTGCGTACGAGAACGGCCGCATGGGCCTG
>CAZVKD010000219.1:0-5384 GCA_964627675.1 uncultured Gemmatimonadaceae bacterium | reverse complement strand
GATGGTGCTCACGGTGGCCTCGACTAGTTCGTCGGTACTGTACTTGAGAGGAATGCGATAAATGCGGCAGGAGTCTTGAAGCCGGCGCAGGTGATCGCGCAGTCGAAACACCGCGGGACCGTCGGGCGTCTGGTAGCAGCGAATCCCCTCGAAAACCGACGACCCGAACGCGACCGCCGCACTCAGGATGTGGATCTTCGCGTCGTGCCAGGGAACGAACTCACCGTCACGCCAGATCCATTCGGCTTCCTGGATTTGATGAGCCACGGGTGCTCCTCGAGTTGGAGGCGACCGATCAAACGCGCGGGCGGGGCCAGCGACCGAGAATCTAAGGGCAAAGCTGGAAACGGCGGAAGGGATGGAGCCATCATGACCGTTTCTTCAGCCTGTTCCGGGCTATCGCCTCAGATACGCGTCGGTCTTGTTGAGCCAGTCCGTCCGCGGCGGGGAGAACACGTCCACGTCCAGCGTGTCTTCCAACGCCTCGGCCTTGTGGGGGACATTGGACGGGATGTGCAGCACTTCGCCCGAGCGAATCACCGGACCTTCCTGCTCGTCCTCGCCGATCCAGAACTTGAGCGCGCCGTCCAATACGTAGGTGAGCTGCTCGTTCTCGTGCGCGTGCCGCGGCACGACGCAGCCCTTTTTCAAGTAAACATGCGCCAGCATGACACGATCCCCGGTGATCAGCCGGCGATCGAGCAGGTCGTTCACGCGCTCCTTCGGCATGTCGTTCCAGCGATAGAACGTAACGGTCTGGCTCATCGCTCCTGTTCCTCTCTTGACGCGTTCGGGGTCCGGCTCCGAACGGCGGGATGATGGATGGGCGCTGGCGAAGCGCCCGCCCTGGAGACTAGCGTTGTCGCGACCGAAGGTATGACGTCCGTCGAGCCACCGCACCTCGATCGCCGCCGGTTCCTGGCGACCACGGCCGGCGCTGCTTGTGGCCTGGCCATCTGGCCCGGGCGGCGGTGGCCGACCGCGGCGCCGCCACCGCAGGCAGCGACCACGTGGATTCTCCGTGGCGCGGCCGTCTATGACGGCACCGGTTCCTCGCCGCGGGACGTTGACGTGGCCGTCGCCGGTGACCGCATCGAGGCCGTGGGCCCGCGGCTTTCTGGTCCCGACTCCCAGATGGTGGACCTCAGCGGGCTCGCGCTCGCGCCGGGGTTCGTGGACATCCACTCGCACTCCGACTTCGCCGTAGTGATTGACCCCGGAGCCCAGAGCAAGATCCGTCAGGGCGTGACCACCGAGGTCGTGGGGCAGGACGGCAGCTCGGTGGGTCCGTGGAGCGACGAACGGGCACGAGAGACGGCGGCCAGCTATCGCGCCAGGTACGGGATCGAGATTGACGTCCGCACCACCGCCGGCTTCCTGGCCTATTTCGAACGACATCCGGCCTCGGTGAACCTCGCAACCATGGTCGGCCACGGGACCGCGCGGGCGTTCGTGATGGGCGAGGCGAACCGCCCCGCCACGGGGGACGAGGGACGACGCATGGCACGGCTGGTCGCGGAAGCGCTCGCAGCCGGCGCGTGTGGCGTCTCGAGCGGCCTCGAGTATCTCCCGGGTGCGTACGCCGATCTCGCGGAGCTGGCCGCGGTCGCGGCGCCGCTGGCCGGCACGGGGCTCCCCTATGCCAGCCACCTGCGGAACGAAGATGACCGCCTGTTGGGAGCGATCGAGGAAGCGCTGAACGTGGGGCGGCGCGCAGGCTCCGCCGTGCATCTGTCCCATCTCAAGGCCCAGGGAGCCCGGAATTGGTGGAAGGCCAGGGTGGCGCTGGACGTGGTGGACGCGGCGCGCGCCGCGGGGCTCGACGTGACATTCGACGTCTACCCGTACGTGGCCTTCAGCACGGGCCTCTCCAACATGTTCCCCGTGTGGGCCCGGGAGGGCGGGACGGATGCACTGCTGGCACGGCTGAACGACCCCGGCACGGCGGCGCGCATCGAGGCGGACGTGCGCGACAAGGTTGCCCAGCTGGGATCGTGGGACGCGGTGCAGATCACCAACACGGCCACCGACAGCCTCGCGTGGGCGCGCGGGAAGCGGCTCGGGCAGCTCGCGACTACGCGGGACATGGATCCCTACCAGCTGTTCCTGCACATCGTGCGCGAAGACCGGAACCGCGCGGGTATGATCGGCTTCGGCATGAGCGAGGAGAATGTCGAGTTGCTCCTCGCGCATCCCGCGAGCATGGTGTGCTCCGACGGCTCGGCGCTAGCGGCTGTGGGACCGCTGTCGGCGGGCGCACCCCATCCGCGCAACTTCGGGACATTCCCGCGGGTGCTCGGCCTGTTTTGCCGCGAGCGACGCGCGCTCCCGTTGGAGGCTGCGATTCACAAGATGACGCTGGCCCCGGCTCGCCGGCTCAGGCTCAGCGGCCGGGGCGTCATCGCGCCCGGCGCGTTTGCCGATCTCGTGGCGTTCGACCCGGGCCGTGTGGCCGATCGCGCCACCTTCGACGCACCCTTGCAATACCCCGTGGGGATTCCACACGTGATGGTGAACGGGCAGTGGGTGTTGAGGGACGGGGAGCACACCGGAGCCCGGCCCGGGCGTGTGGCGAGGCCGGCGCATGGCTGAGGGGGCGTGCCGGGCGAAAAGTGACGAGGACCGCTCGACCGCCCCGCCATCGCCCATGCGGATGGGCCAGCCGTCCAGCGACCCGCCGGCCCCTTACCACGCATCGGTTGCGCCCTTAGGATTATCTGGTGATCGAGCAGATTCGGAAAAAGCTCACCGCTGAGGTGGAGCAGCTCAATCATGAGCTGAACGTCGTGCTGCCCGAGGCGCTCAGGAAGGCCCTGCAACAGGGCGACCTGCGGGAGAACGGCGACTACCACGCGGCGCTCGAGCGCCAGCAGTTCATCCACGCGCGGCTCAGCCACCTGCGGGCACGCCTCTCCAAGCTGTCCCACATAGACCTCACCAAAGTGCCGCGCGACCGCGTGGGCCTGGGCTCGCGCGTCGTGGTGCTGGACGTTGAGACCAAGCAGCGAGAGACGTACGAGCTGGTCATCCCTGACGCCATGGACGTGGACGAGGGGCATATCTCCGTGTCCTCGCCGCTCGGCCGCGCGCTGCTCGACGGGAAGCCCGGGGCCACCGTGACCGCTCGCCTGCCCGGCGGAACCCGCAGACTGAAGATCCTCGAGCTGTCCACGCTTCACGACCAGGTCAATGACAACGCATAGGGGCCGCGGATGAGCCAGTCCACCGGCGCGCCCGACGGGATGGATCGCCGGACGTTCGCCCGACTGCTCTCGCTCGGCGGACCCGCGGCGGTCCTGTCCCATCCCGCCGCGCTGCTCGACGTTGCTGCGCCACGCGCCGCGCTTCGCCCAACCCCCGCCAGTCCCGACGAGGCCTTCTGGCAGGAGGTGCGCCGCCAGTTCATCCTTCCCGAGGACCTGGCGTTCATGAACGCGGCCAATCTCTGTCCCGCCCCGGCGCCGGTGCTGGACGTCCTGCACGACCGGACGCGGCTGCTGGATCGGGACCCGTCTCCCGCCACCAAAGCCAAGCTTCAGGACGAGCGAGAACTCACCAGACAGCGCCTGGCGGCATTCCTGCACGTCACGCCCGAGGAGATCGTACTCACCCGCAATACCAGCGAGGCGAACAACCTGGTGTCCAGCGGCCTCACGCTCGGACCCGGTGACGAGGTCGTGATCTTTTCGGACAATCACCCCAGCAACAACATCGCCTGGCGGGAGAAAGCGGCCCGTTTCGGCTTCACCGTGAAAGTCGTGGAGCAGGTGAATCCGCACCCCGGCGTCGAGCATTACCTGAGCGCGTTCGCCCGGGCGATGACGCCGCGCACCCGCGTGGTGGCATTCACCCACGTCACCAACAGCGTCGGCGATCGCCTGCCGGCCAGGGAGATCTGCGCGCTGGCGCGCCAACATGGCGCACTGTCGCTGGTGGACGGCGCGCAGTCGTTCGGCGTGTTGGCCGTGAACCTGCGCGAGATGCAGCCGGACTTCTACAGCGGCAGCGCGCACAAGTGGTCGTGCGGCCCCAAGGAAACCGGCCTGTTGTACGTGAGTCGCGCGGCGCAGGATCGCCTCGTGCCGAGCGTCTACAGTCTGTACGGCGGCCGAGTGGGCGCCTCTCGCACGATGGAAGCCATGGGACAACGGGATGAAGCGGCCATGATCGCGTTCGGCGAGGCCGTTGCGTTCGAGACCCGCATCGGGATTGACGCGATCGAGCGGCGATCCCTGGAGTTGAGCCGAGCGCTGATCGAGGGGCTGGCTCGCCTGGACGGCGTGAAGCTGTGGACCCACCGCGACCAAGCGCGGACCGGTGCGGTGGTGTCGTTCCTGCCCGGAAGCCTCGATGCCCGCAAGCTGGTCGCCGCGCTCTACGAGCGAGAGCGCGTCGTGGCCACGGTACGAGGCGGCGAAGACCGACCGGGCGTCCGCCTGTCGCCGCATTTCTACAATCTGCACGCGGAAGTCGAGCGCACGATCGCCGCCGTGAAGCGGTATCTCGCAACCGGGGTCTAACCGGCTGCGAGGCGGGCATCGAGTGTTGCGAACCCAGCGGCTGCACTTGCCTCCACGATGCCTATCGGCCGCGCAGCCGGTGAACGGGCCGGCACCCATTCAATCCTCACACCGCAGCCACCACCATGAAACGTGTCTTCCTGTTCGTCGCCGTTGCCGCGCTCGGCCTCCCGGCGGTGCTCGTTGTCAACGCCCTGCGGATTCCATCCCGCCAGATCGCAGCGGAGCCGGTCAGCATCGCCGTTGACGTGCCAGGGGCCGCCGAGCGGCTGGCGGGAGCCCTGAGGTTTCGCACCGTCTCGTTTCAGGACTCCGCGGCGTTCGACGGAACCGAGTTCGAGCGGTTCCGGGGGTACCTGCAGACCACGTTTCGCCGTACGCACCAGGCGTTGAGTCGCGAAACGGTGAGTACCCACAGCCTGCTGTATCGCTGGACCGGATCGGACACGTCACTCGCCCCCATCGTGTTGATGGCGCATCAGGACGTTGTGCCCATCGAGCCCGGAACCGAAGAGCAGTGGACGCAGCCGCCTTGGTCTGGCGCCATCGTGGAGGGATACATCTGGGGCCGCGGCGCCATGGACGACAAGGGCAACCTCCTGGCCATCCTGGAGGCGGTCGAGGGGTTGCTGGGCCGCGGATTCACGCCGAAGCGCACAGTGTACCTCGCCTTCGGCCACGACGAGGAAGTCGGCGGCCCGCGCGGCGCGGTCCGTATCGCGGAAGTCCTGCAATCCCGCGGCGTGAAACCCTGGTTCGTCGTGGACGAGGGAGGCGCGCTCGTGGAGAACATGGTTCCCGGCGTGACCGGGCCCGTGGCCCTGATCGGAACGGCGGAGAAGGGGTACATGACGCTCGAGCTGA
>CAZVKD010000218.1:0-5396 GCA_964627675.1 uncultured Gemmatimonadaceae bacterium | reverse complement strand
CCGCCGACGCCGTAACCGGGGGCGGCGTGCCAATTGACCGGTTTGGCGGGCTCCCGCGCCCAGGCTCGGGAGCCCGCGCTCCTTTGCCGCCGAGGGGAATGCCGTGATGCGCCACTGGCGGCGCCGGCTCGCCATCGCCACGCTGGTCTCACTGGCGGCATGCGCAGCGCCGGAGCGTCTGGTCGAGCCCCCTTCCTTCGCCATCTCGGATGCGGCCCACGGTGGCAGCGGCCACTTTTACTTTCTCCCGCCCCTGGTCCCGCACCCCTCACCCGCCGGCGAGTTCGATCCCACGCTCACGCCCATCGTCCGAGTCAGCGCAAACGGCGAACCGGTGGCCGATCTCCCCGCCACTCTCAGCTCGGCCGGCGAGCACTATCACGCTAACTGGCACACGAACCGCGCGGGGCTCGATGCTCGGGTGACCTATCGCCTCACCGTGCTGGCCGAAGGGGTGACCCTGGGATTCGCGGACGTCGTCGTGCTGCCCAACGGCAAAGGCCTCAAGAACGTCAATACGGGCGAATACGTGGGGCTGGTGGACGGCCGCACGCTGCCTATCAAGTTCCGCATCGAGAAGGGCGCCATTCCCGAAGGCGCCCTGCTCTGGAGCTTCGTGAGCGGCGGGACGGCGTCGTCTCCCGCGCTCGGCGCTGACGGCACGATCTACGCAGGCTCCGGCGACCGCCGTATCTACGCGCTTGCGCCCGATGGGAGCGTCCGCTGGAGCTACGCGTTCCCCTCGCCCGTGTTTGCCCCGCCCACGATCGGCGCCGACGGCACCATCTACACGGCCAGTGACGACGCCTACTTCTACGCCCTGAACCCGGACGGCACCTTGAAATGGCGCTTCCTGCTCGGGACGGGCGTGCGATCGTCACCCGGCCTTGCATCGGACGGCACCATCTACCTCGGCGCGGGCCGGTTTCTGTGGGCCTTCAACCCGGACGGAACGCTCCAGTGGCGCTACCCGACCGGCGGCAACAACGCGTCGCCCGCCGTTGGCGCGGACGGCACCGTGTACGCCGGCGCGTTCGACGGCTACGTGTACGCCGTCAACCCGGACGGCACCCTCAAGTGGCGTTTCCTCACGGGCGGCACGGTGTTCCTGTCCTCTCCCGCGCTGGGCGCCGACGGCGCGATCTACATCGGCTCGGAAGATTGGTACCTGTACGCGCTCAACGCGGACGGGACCCTGCGCTGGCGCTCCTTCACCAACGCGGGCGTGTTCTCCTCACCCGCCTTGGAGCCGACGGCACCGTGTACGTGGGATCCGCCGACGGCTGGCTCTACGCCATCCGCGCCGACGGAACACTGACCTGGCGCTTCCAAACGGGCGGCGAGGTGCTCTCGTCGCCGGCGGTGGGTGCTGACGGAACGGTGTACGTCGGGTCCGAGGACGGTTACCTGTACGCGCTGAACGCGGACGGAACGCTGAAGTGGCGACAGCTCACGGCGGGGCCGGTGTTCGCGCACCCCGCCCTCGGCGCGGACGGGCCGGTGTTCGTCTCCGCCGGGAACGCGGTGTACGCCTTCCGAGTGGCCGACGGGGGCCTGGCCGTCACGCCCTGGCCCAAGTTCCACCACGACAATCGCAACTCCGGAAACGCGCTGACCCCTCTGCCGTAATCCGGCCTGGGTCGGAGCGGCCGCCCTGCTTCACCAAGACGAGGCGCGTGTGGTGACCAGGACCGGCCACAGGCCGAGTGCCGCGGTGATTGCGCCAGCCGTGGCCGCCGCACCGCCCGGGGCGGCTTCACAGACGAGCCCACGCCTCAGTAGCGTTCTACGCTCATGACCCCGATGTTTCGATCGCTGCTCCGTCCCGAGCCGCTGCTCTTCCTGACCGCAGTCGTGCTGGCACTCTGGGTCCCGCTCGAACGCTGGCATCCGGAGATCGTGCTGCTGGCGCCGATCGCCACGGGGGTCGGCGGACTGCTCGTCGCGTGGTCGCTCAAGCGCAGCCGACTCGTGTTCACGGTGGCGACGCTCATGCTCGCGAGCCTGCTCCTCACTCGCTGGGCGCCCGCCGATCCCGTCGCCTTCCAGGTCGCCGCCGTCTTGTCGCCGCTCACCCTGGCGGCCGTGGCGGTGCTTCCCGAACGCGGGGTGTTCACGTCAGCGGGGGCATGGCTGTGGACCGCGCTCGCGATCGAGGGCGTCATCGCGTACATCCTGGTGGACCTGGCCGCGCGTGACCTTCAGCCGGCGGCTCTGCTGGACCTCCTGCGGCCGGAAGCGCGCTCGGTCACGCCGATCGGGCCGCTCGGCCTTGCCGCGTTTGCCCTGGCAGCCGTGCTCATTGGGTTGGGCCGCTGGTTCGCGTCCGACACGACCGATCGAAGTGTCGGCTGGGTTCTGGGCGCGGCGTTGTTGGCGCTTCACGCGGGCGGAGACGCGCTGAGCCGCGCGGTGTATCTCGCCGCCGCCGCGGCCATTCCCACGATCGCGGCCATCCAGGCGTCTTACGCGCTGGCCTATCACGATGGACTCACCGGACTGCCGGGTCGCCGCGCGCTGAACGACGCGCTGGCGCGACTCTCCGGCCCGTACACCGTGGCCATGGTGGACGTGGATCATTTCAAGCAATTCAACGACACCTACGGCCACGACGTGGGCGATCAGGTACTGCGCACCGTGGCCACGCGGCTCCGAGAAGCGATCGGCGACGGCCGGGTGTTTCGCTACGGCGGCGAGGAGTTCGCGGTGGTGCTGCCCGGACGGCCGCTCCGTGACAGCGCGCCGCTGCTGGAGCATGCCCGACTGGCGGTGGCACACGAACGGTTCGCCGTGCGCGCCCGGTTGCGCCCGCACACGAAACCGCCCCAGCCCCGGGCCCGGGGGCGGCGAACGGAAGAGACGCTCACGGTGAGCATCGGCGCCGCCGAGTCCACGGGTAGGGAGTCGAGTCCGGCGGAGGTGGTTCGCGCGGCGGACCAGGCCCTGTACCGCGCGAAGGAAGCCGGACGCAACCAAGTCGCCGCCGGCCCAGCGAGCTGACCCATGGCGAAGCCGCGACGGCACCCGCGTGTGCTCGGCATTCAGCATGTCGCGCCCGAAGGTCCCGGGTTGATCGCTACGGCGCTCGAGCGCGCCGGACTGGGCATCCAGGTGGTACGGCTGGATCGAGGCGAGCGGATCCCCGGTTCCCCCGGCGGCGCCGCGGGTGTCGTGGTCATGGGCGGTCCGATGGCGGTGTACCACGCAGACCGGCATCCCCACGTCAAAGCGGAGCTTCGGCTCATCCGGGCGGCGCTCGATCAACAGACGCCGATACTCGGCATCTGCCTCGGCAGTCAGCTGCTGGCGGCGGCGCTGGGCGCGCGCGTCTATCGCGGCGCTCGGAAAGAGATCGGCTGGTACGACGTCATGCTCACCGCCGCAGCCCTCGACGACCCTCTGTGGCACGACGTCCAATCGCCCTTCCCCGCGTTCCACTGGCATGGCGACGTGTTCGAGCTGCCGGGCGGGGCCGTGTCGCTGGCGTCTTCGGCCCTGACGGCGGTACAAGGGTTTCGCTTTGGCGCAACGGCTTACGGTCTCTTGTTCCACCTCGAAGTGGATCGAGCGCAGATCGCGGCGATGGGCCTCGAGTTCTCGGACGAACTCGCCCGCGAGGGAATACTGGTGGATTCTCTGCTTCGCGGCGCCGGCGCGAATCTCCGCGCCCTGAGGCGCATTGGAGAGACAGTGTTCTCTCGCTGGGCGAGTCTGGCGGCGGGCGCCGCAGGTGCGAGGTGACAACCGCGAGGAATGCACCGCCAGCCGCGAGGGGCACCCCGACTCGCGCGTCTCAGGTACCGCAGGCGATTACGCCGCTGGCAGCGATGGATTGGGATGCGCCGACCAGGAATCGAACCTGGAACCTACTGATTAAGAGTCAGTTGCTCTGCCAGTTGAGCTATCGGCGCGATCAGTGGGCCGGAAACATCGCCATGCCCGGCCGCGCCGCGCAACCCCAACGAGAAAGGCGACACGCCGGGGGGCGCCAGCGTCACCATCCTCGCCTCCCCTCGCCTCCCCGGCCCCCAGCGCCCCCTCGCCCCCTCCCTCACTCCCTGGTTCTAGTCGCCCGGCGGCCGCCTCATGCCCGGCCCCATCATCATCACCCGCGGCTTCGCCAACCCGTCGAACTTGACTTGCTGGTCCGGCGTAAGCAGATCGCGAATCGCGGCGTAGTGGCGGTCCAATTCCGCTTGCATGCCTTGCATCTTGTCGCGGTTCGCTTGCATCTCTTCCTGCGACGGGGGCCCGCCGCCGGCCATCATCCGCTCCCGCATGGCGCGGCGCTCATCGGCGGCCTTCTTCATGATCGCGTTGAGCGCGTCATAGTGCTTCTCGACGTCGGGTTTCTGGGCATCGGTGATACCGGCGGCCTGTACCAGCGAGTCCAGGGTCATCCAGTGATCGGGCGGGGGCTGCATCATCGGCCCGCGCTGCTGGCCAAAGGCCGGAATGGCCAGGACGAGCAAGGCGCCGCTGATCAAAGCACTGCGCATGTCAAGGCTCCGCATGGTGGGATCAGTAAAGTATACGCGATGGAGGAAGGACATGTTGCGATGCGGGGGAGATCGCCCTCATCCTGCGATCGCCCCTGACCGTCGCCGATCTTCCCGCCTAGAACACCGTCCCCGGCCGGAACCGGTGCAGATTGGGCTGCACGGTGAGCTTCACCTCGTCTCCCGGCTCGATCATGATCGGCCTCGTGAAGTACGACCCGACGGACAGCAGGTGGATCTCCACTCGCAAGTCCAGGTCCGACCATACAAACGAAAACCGGCCCGTCTTGAGACCGCTCACGTTGCCGATACGCCGCCGTTCACCCGAGCGGATGGCGTAGAGCGTGGCGTCGTGGAAGTTCTGATTGTCCACCTCCAGCGTGATTTCGCGCGGTATCGCTTCCTCGTCCGGGTCTGGCGCGCTCGACCGCCCGGGCAGCACGGCGCAGGCCGGGATGGCGGCAACCACCAGGATCAGGGGGATCAGGCAGGTATGGACCCGCACGGGGACCTCCAGCTACCCTACTCAAACCCCCCAACGCGGGGGCCGTTCCAGCCAACGCCGAACTGCGGCCTGGGTTCCCAGGCGCGGGCCCCCTTGCCACCTTTTCACCGCCGTCTGGGGTTCCCGCGCGCCCATCTCACTCAGGAGCCGCAATGCCGACTGCTAGGCAATCCCCCCTCCCACTGCTGAAGAACTAGGCGGGAGCCATGCTCGCCGCCCCGCCCCTTCCGGCCCAGGACTCCTCGATCGTCACCCGCTACCGGGCCACTGCCGATCGGCTCATTGACGCGGCGCTGGCCGACAGCTTCGCCTACCACCGACTGGCCGAACTGGCCGACCGGTTCGGGCCGCGGTTCTCGGGCACGGATAACCTGGAGCGGGCCCTCGACTGG
>CAZVKD010000217.1:0-5440 GCA_964627675.1 uncultured Gemmatimonadaceae bacterium | reverse complement strand
TGCATTCTCGTGCTGGCGTGGGTGTTCGTGCCGTTCTACCTGCGCTCGCTGGTGTTCACCATGCCGGAGTTTCTGGAGCGGCGGTTCTCGCCGGCGTCGCGCTGGGTGCTGGCGTGCATCTCCCTTGTGGCGTATGTGCTCACCAAGATCGCCGTCGGGATCTTCGCGGGCGGCGTGGTCTTCGCCACGCTGCTGCCGGACATGCGCCTCTCGATTGGCGGCGCCGAACTCAACAGCTTCTGGATCGGCTCCGGCGTGGTGGTGGTCCTCACGGGGCTCTATACCGTGCTGGGCGGCATGCGGGCCGTGGCATACACCGACGCGCTGCAAACCCTGGTGCTGGTGATCGGATCGGCCCTGCTCACGACGCTGGGCCTCTGGAAACTCGGTGGTTGGGACGAGCTGCGCGCCGCGCTGCCGGCCGATTTGTTCAACCTCTGGAAGCCGATCATCCCCCCCGGCATGGAGGGCACCTGGGCGCCGGTGAAGGAGTCGGGCCGCATCGCCTGGTACTTCAACGGCAACTTCCCCTGGCCCGGCATGCTGCTCTGCGCCCCGATCATCGGGCTCTGGTATTGGTGCACCGACCAATACATCGTGCAGCGCGTCCTCGGCGCCGCCGACGAGCGCCAGGCCCGCCGCGGCAGCATCTTCGCGTCGGCCCTCAAGCTCATGCCCGTTTTCCTCTTCATCGTGCCGGGCATGGTGGCGCTGGCGCTGGCGAAAACGGGCAAGGTGCCGGGGCTCGCGCAGGTCATCGGGCCCGACGGGGACGTCGTGAGGCCGGCGGCGCAGGCGGTGTTTCCCCTGATGGTGCAACACCTGCTGCCCGCGGGCCTGCGCGGTCTCGTCGTCGCCGGGCTCCTGGCCGCCCTGATGAGCTCGCTGGCCGGCGTGTTCAACGCGGCCTCGACGCTGGTCACCATGGACCTGTACCGAAAATTCCGGCCGGACGCCACGCAGCACCGGCTGGTGTGGATGGGTCGCATCGCGACGGCGATCATGGTGGCGATCGGCCTCATGTGGATCCCCGTGATTCAAGGGGCCCGCGGGTTGTATGAGTACCTCCAGGGCATGTCGGCCTATATCGGCGCACCGATCTTCACCGTTTTCTTCCTGGGCGTGTTCCACCGCCGGCTGAACGCTCAGGGGTGCCTCGCCGCGCTGGTCGTGGGCTTCGGGCTCGGGGCATTCCGCCTCGCCGTGGACACGCCGGTCACGCTCGGCATTGGCGGGTTGGGGCAGGGATACCCGCCCGGCTCGTTGCTCTGGATCGTCAACAACTTGTACTTCCAGTATTACAGCCTGTTCATCTTCGCGGTCTCCGTGCTTGTGATGGTGGGCGTGAGCTATCTGACCGCGGCGCCGGCGCCGGGGTCGCTCGAGGGCCTCACCTACGCCACGGTGACCGCGGGCCAGCGCGAGGCATCCCGCGCCAGCTGGAATCGCTGGGACGTGCTGGCGTCCGCCGCCGTGCTCGCGGCGATCCTGGCGGTGTACCTGTGGTTCAGCGGATGAGCCGGAGACGATTGGGCCGCGTTGTCGCCTGGTGCGGCGGGGCGCTCCTGCTCGGCGCCCCCGCGTCTGCCGCGGCGCAAGCGCCGGTGACGCTCGAAAACGCCGGCGTGCGGCTCGAGTTCGGGCCGCGCGGCCTCGTGTCTTTCACCGAGCGAACGCGCGGCGAGACGTATCGGTTCCGGGCCGACGAGTTCAGCGTGACGCTGGACGGCGTCCGCTACCAGAGCGCAACGCTCGAGGATCCGCTGCGGCGGCTGGAAGCGCGGCGCGTGACGTACGCGTGGAGCGCCGGGCCCTATCGGCTGGAAACCGTCTACCAATTGGAGCCGGACTGGCACTTCGCGAGCAAGCAGCTGCGCGTGACCGGAGCGCCCGGGCCGGTATACCGAGTGGACCAGGTGGCGGTGTTCCGTGCGGCGCTCGAGGAGTCACCCGCGGAGGTGTTCGTCCCCCCGACGGCGCGCCCTCGCGCCGGTACCGCTGATTACGGAGTGGCGTTGCGCTTCGCCGACGGCCGCGGCCTGCTGGTCGCGGTACAGAATCCGTTCCTTCACAGCGAGCGAGACGCCGATCGGCCGACCGAGTTCCGGGTGAGCTACGCGCCGGCGATGTCCTGGCGAAGCGCCGACGGCGACTTCGTGGCCGATCGCGGATTGATCGCACCCTACCGGCTGACGGGTCGCCGCCAGCCGCTGCACATGACTCCCGAGTGGCGCTACGGCCCGGCGGACGATGCGCCCGGCCTGGACGAGGCCGAGGTGGCCACGTTCACGGACCTGGTGCGCGCGTTCCTGTTACACCGGCCCGCGAGACCCACCAACATCTTCGTGGGCTGGTGCGTGAACGACTACCAGATTGATATCGCCACCGCGGCGGGGCGCGCCGAGTATCGGCGGATCATGGATCGGGCGGCGGAGCTGGGCGCCGAGTACGTCCTGTTCGCGCCGACCAACGCTGCGCTCTCGCGGCGGGTCGAGAGCGCCGACGACTGGAGCTGGGAGAATCTTCTGTGGCTCGGCCTGGGGCAGCGGCTGCGGCGCAGCGAGTGGGATCCCAGACGGGACGCCGTCCCCCCCGCGGTTCAGGAGATGCTGGACTACGCGCGCTCCAGGGGCCTGAAGCTCGTGGCGTATGTCTATCCTGTGGTGCCGTTCTCGCAGAATCGAGAGTGGCTCGTGCGATCTCCGCGCGACTCCACGCGGTACTACGCGAACCTCGGCGTCAGGAGCCTGCAGGACTGGCTGATCGAAACGCTGGTGGCCTTCCACCAGCGAACGGGGATCGGCGGATACGCCTTCGATCACACCTTTCTCGATTACCCGGGCACGAGCCCCTACGCGCAATGGCGGGGCTGGCGGCGCGTGATGGAGGAGCTGCGGCGCCGCGTTCCGGACATCGTCATGGACGGGCGGCAGGCCTACCACCTGTACGGCCCGTGGAGCTGGCTTGCCGGGAGCTACCCCCATCCCACGTTCAACGACGAGCAGCCGGAAAGCTTCGTGCCATTTCCGGACCTGCATTTCGACCGCGTATCCGCCGCGCGCCAGCGATACACGGCGTACCTCTACCGCAAGTACGAGTTCGCGCCGAGCGAGATCGTGCCGGGGTTCATCACGCACCAGACGCCGCGGATAGACGACACCGGCCGAATGCCGGAAACCCGTACCGAATGGGACGTGTTCCCCACGCCGTTCCGGCTGCGCGATTGGGACTACCTGGGCTGGCGGTACTCGCTGCTCTCGTCCATCGCCACGGGTGGCTGGAACAACGTGCTGAACATGATCCCGGCTCGTGACACGGCCGAGTTCCGGCACTTCTCCCCTGGGGACATTCAATGGTTCAGGGATTGGATCGCCTGGACCGACCAAAACCGGGACTTCCTTCGGCACACCCGCGCGATCCTGGGACAGCCGGCGCTGGGCAAGCCGGACGGTACCGCGGCGATCGTCGGGGATCGCGGGTACCTGTTCCTATTCAATCCCAACGGCCGCCGGCTCGCCGCCGCATTGACGCTCGACTCATCCATCGGCTTGACGGAGGGCACGAGGTACCTGGTGCGGGAACTGTACCCGCTCTCCGGTCGGCTCGTAGGAAGCCCCGACGCGGGTGTCTGGGCGCGGGGAGATCGGCTCTCCCTGATGCTGGACGGCGGGTCGGCCCGCGTGCTGGAGATTCAGCCTGCGGAGGCTGTGGACGCACCGCTCCTGTTCAACGCGGCGGGCGGCGCGGAGGTCCAGGGCGGTACGCTCACGCTCACGGGCTTGCGCGGTGAGGCGGGAAGTCGCGAGCGCGTGCTTGTCGTGCTGCCGAGGGGGCGAGCCGTGACCGGTGTCCATCTGGCGGGTCGTCCCGTGCCGTTTTCGCCGCTTGCCGACAACGTCGTAGCGCTCGATGTGACCTTCGCCGGCGCGCCGTTCCGGCAGCTTCAGCCGGTGGGCGACTACGATCCGAGCTTCAGGGGTGGCCCGTTCCGCGGCACATTTACCGTTCCGCGTCGCGTGTTCGATCAACTCGCCGCGCGGCGGCGCGCCTGGCCCATTCCGTGGACCTCCGAGGACCGGCGCACGCCCTGGCTGGTGCCGGAACGCCTGCTGTTGTTCGTGCAGATCGCCGAGCCGGACGATCAGTGGGAGGTTCGGATGCGGATTGACGAGCAGCCGGTGGAGTTGACGAGGGCGTACTCCTCGATCCGGCCCTATGCCCGGGCCTTCGTTGGCTTCTACGCCGACCTGTCCCACCTCGATCCCGACCGGCCGTACACGGTGGAACTGGAGCTGCCGCCGCTCAGACCGGGCCAGTTTCAGGGGCTGTTCTTCGAGAACGTCGAGCCCGAGTACACCGAGGCCGTCGTACGGTGACGTCTCGAAGCGGCTGCCCAGGAGCGGGCAGTACGCAGCGACGGAGTGGAGGCGTTTCGCCGTCGCCGGCAGCCGGCAGGCGCGGTCAGCGCTCGACGCCGAAGCGCCAGACCGTGCGCGAACGGTACTCCTCGCCTGGCCTGAGGATGGTTGACGGGAAGGACGGCTGATTGGGCGAGTCCGGGAAGTGCTGCGTCTCCAGGCAGAACCCGCCGCGGCGCGGATACACGTAGCCGCCTTTCCCGCTGATCGTGCTGTCCAGGAAGTTGCCCGAGTAGAACTGCACCCCGGGCTCCGTCGTATAGACGTCGAGCGTGCGGCCGCTCGAGGGTTCGACCACGCGTGCCGCGTGCGCCAGGCCCGGCCCGTCGCGATCCAGCACGAAATTGTGGTCGTAGCCGCCGCCGCGGCGCAGCTGCTCGTGACGTTGGGCGATTCGGGCCCCGATTGGCGTCGGAGCGCGAAAGTCGAGCGGCGTGCCCTCCACGGGGGCGATGTCGCCGATGGGGATGAGCGTCGAATCCACCGGCGTATAGTGACTCGCGTTGATCATGAGCACGTGGCGCAGGATATCTCCGGCGGCGTGGCCCGCCAGATTGAAATAGCTGTGCTGCGTCAGGTTGACCGGCGTGGGTTTGTCCGTCGTGGCGTGGTAATCGAGTATCAGTTGATTGGAGTCGGTGAGCAGATAGCGCACGCGCACGCTGAGCGTTCCCGGGTAGCCCTCCTCGCCGTCGCCGCTGGTATGGGTGAACAGGACGCCCACGCCGCTGTCGGACTGGAACGGCTCGGCGGCCCAGAGGGCCTTGTCGAATCCGGTGATCCCGCCGTGGAGATGATTGGAACCGTTGTTCGTGGCCAGGCGATAGGTCCGGCCGTCCAGGGTGAATCGGCCGCGGGCGATGCGATTGGCGTAGCGGCCCACGATGGCTCCGAAATAGGGCGATGCCCGGAGGTAACCCGCGAGCGAGTCGTGACCCAACACGATGTCCGCCACGCTGCCGCGGCGTTCCGGCGTCTTGAGCGACAGGATGATCCCGCCGTACTGGATGACCCGGACCTCC
>CAZVKD010000216.1:0-5453 GCA_964627675.1 uncultured Gemmatimonadaceae bacterium | reverse complement strand
TTCCCATCCGGCCACCAGCTCCTGGCCGCCCCCCGCGGCCGGCAACAGGCAGAGCAGGCCCAGCGCCGCGGCTGCCCCGCGCTCGATCACGCCGGCCGCCTTCCGGGGTCGGCTGGGGGAGAAGACCGGGCCGGAATCCCCGGCACGCGGGCACGGTTCAGCTCGAGCCGGACGAACCGCCACTCGCCATTGGTGCGGTGGAGCACCCACCGGTCGCTCTCCGGCAGGCTCACCGTCCTGAGCTCGCCCCCCGACTCGAACACCGCGTCCACGTCATTCATGATCACCGCCGTGTCGCCGCTCAGGACTATGCGCAGGTTCCGGTGCGCGAGCCGGAGGTAGCGGCGATCCCGGAACTCCCGCTGGTAGCGCTCGCGCAGCTCACGGGTTCCCCGCCACACCAGGTCGTCGGTGGGGTCGCCGGGGGTGAAGTTCGCGTCCACGATCACGCCGTCCGGATCCCACAGCCGCAGCGCGCGCTCCACGTCGCTGCGCCTGGCGGCGTCGGCCTCGAGGATCAGGGCGGCACCGGCCAGTTCGTCGAGTGACGGCACCACGAGCGAGCGGTTGCCGATGAACTGGCCCAGGGGGTCGGCGCGCATGATTCGCTCGGCCGTCGGGGCTCTCGAGAGCCCCAGGTAGAACAGCACGGTCACGGCGGCGATGCCGGCGGCGGCCCACGCCGCCGCGCGACGCTCGCCCGTGAAGCGGCCCCACACGTGGCCCAGACTGCGGTAGGAGCGCCGCCCGGCCGGCAGCAGCGCCGGCGCGCGGCCTTCGAGGTAGTTCCAGACGCTGGTACGCGCGGCGCTGAGGTAGATGGCCGCCTGCCACACGAGCAGCAGCAGCGCGACGGTTTGGCCCGAAACGCGATTCGGCGGGTGCAGCACGGCGAGGGCGAGCACCGCCGCGACGCACAGGCCGCCGAGCGACAGCTCCCACCACACGATACGGACCGTGTCGGCCAGCGTGGGCCGCTCGCCCTGCTTCGGAGTGCGGAGGAATACGCCCTGCCGGCGCACCAGGCCCTGCATGCAGGCGAGCGAGACGACCCAGGTCAGCCCCAGCAGGATGGTGAGCGCGTCCGCCGCTTCGCCCCAGGTACAGCGGGCCCGCACCCGGAACGCCCAGAGGAACCGCAGCGCGCCGAACAGGATGAAGAGCGGCGGCGCGAGGATCGCGGCGCCGGCCAGGGGCTGGAGGTAGAACGACCCTCCCAGCAGCAGGGCGCCCGCCCCGATCAGCAGGATGAGGGAGAACGCCAGGGCCAGCGGATCGTTGAGCCATTGGAGTCCGCCGCTGATGTACATCCAGCGTTGCGCGAGCGTGAGCCGGCCGCCTGCGCGCGGCAGGAGCAGCCGCCCCGCGTGCAGTCGCAGCAGCTGCATCCCGCCGAACGCCCACCGGAAGCGCTGCTTCTTGAGGCCGGCGTAGTCTATGGGCATGAGCCCGCGCCCGTAGGTGTGGTCCACGTACACGGACTGGTAGCCGGCGTCCAGCAGCCGGACGGACAGCTCAGCGTCCTCGGTTATGCACCACTCGTTCCAGCCTCCGACCTCTTCGAGCGCCGAACGGCGGATGAGGCCCATGGTGCCGGCGAAGATGATGGCGTTGTACTGGTCGCGCGCCGCCATCGAGATCTTGAAGAAGTACAGATAGGCGTGGTACAGCGCCCGCCCGTACCGTCCACGAGCGGTGGCGTCGCGGTAGTCCTGGGGCGTCTGCACGAAGCCGAGCCGCGGGTCGGCGAAGTATCCCACGAGGTCCCTGAGGTAGCCCGGCTCGACCACGTAGTCCGCGTCCACCACCCCGACGATCGCGGCGTCTGGCGCGGCCCGCGACAGCGCGTAGTTCAGCGCGCCCGACTTGAATCCCGGCCACGGCATCAGGTGGAAGAACCGGAAGCGGGACCCGAGTCGCGCGCAGTGGGCCTCCACCGGCCGCCACAGCCGCTCGTCCGCGGTGTTGTTGTCAATGACCAGGACCTCGAAATGCGGATAGTCCAGGCGTGCCAGGGCGTCGAGCGTCTCGATCACCAGCTCGGGTGGCTCGTTGTGGGTGGGTACGTGCAGCGAGACCATGGGCGTGTAGTCGGGCGCGGCCGCGCGGACGGCGGCGCGCCTGGGGCGCGTGCTGCACACCACGTCAATGATCTCGAAGGTGTGCGCGAGCAGCAGGATGAGCGAGCCGAACTGGAGTGCCAGCAGCGGGAGGGCGAACGCCAGGCTCCAGGGCCCGAGGCGCGCGGCGAATACCACGTAGCAGGCGTACGCGAGGAACGAGACCGCCGCGAGCAGGATCGCGGTGAAGGCGGCGTGTCCGGCGGCGTTCCACCGGTCGAAGGCCGCCGTGACCGCGACGCCGGCCACCAGGGTGACGCCCAGCACCGGACCGGGCGGCGGCGCGCCTCCCGACCCGAGCCCCTGGAGCCACCAGGCGGCGAGGGCCAGCGCGCCGATCAGCGCCAGCGACAGCACCCAGTGTCCTCGCCGCAGCCGGTGGCCTGTGGACCACAGTACCAGCGCGGCGAGTATCAGGCCCAGCCCGCTATGGGCGACCGCCTGTTGCAGCATGGCCCCCCGCCTCAGCGCACCACGATCCGCGCCTCCGCCACCCGGCCCGAGGCACGCATGCCGCGGACCACGTGCGCTGCCGCCTCCAGCGTCCCGCCGACGTCGGCCGCCCGTCCGCGTACCGGGCGACCGGTTCGTCACCCGCCTCGCCCACGGCCCTGAGCGCGACGGTCGCATGACGGGGATCGGTGCCAGGCGGGATCCAGACTGAACTGGTAGGGGTTCTCGAGCCGGGCGCCGTCCGTGGCCTGGAAAGTGTTGGCGATGGTGACGGTGTAGCGGGCTCCTGGTGTGAGCGGCTCCTCGGGCGTGAACCGCAGGGTGATCGGGTCGCGCCACGCGATGCGTCCGGCCGCGGCGCGGGCGATCCAGAAGATGGAGCGGGGTCCACCGTCCCGTCGAGTGGCCCGGCCACCGGGCGATCGAACGCGACCCGGAGAACGAGGTCGGTGTGCATTGACCCCTCCACGCGCTGGCTTCGCGGGTTCATAGCCCGCCGTCCAGATTGTCACAAGGTCAGGCCTGGTCGGAAGAGGAGATTCAATCGGCCCTTCCAGAGTACGGCTGAGTGAATGAACGGTCCAGGGAGGCTGCGGGGAGGCTGAGGGAGTGGGTCCAGCCGCTGCTGGGCGCAGGATGATCCGGGGATTCCCGTGGGTACGGGGCGACGGCGGTCACCATCGAGGACCTCGACGGCCGGCCGGTGGACCTGGGGCGGTTCATTGGGAAGCAGGCCGCGCTGCTCGAGTTCTGGGCCACCTGGTGCTCATTGTGCCGCGCACTCGAGCCCAAGATGGCCGCGGCGCGGCGTCACCACGGGGACCAAGTGGAGTTCATCGTGGTGGCGGTACACGGGGTCCGGCGAGGACCAAGACATTGAGGCCGCGGCGAGGGCGGCGCTTCAGTCTCCCGGAAATTCCCAGCGATCGGGCGATCCGCTGTGCCGCGGCGCGGACGTCGTCGAGCGAGACCAGGAGAGGCGGGCCGATCTTTGGAGGTGACGGCTGGCATCCAGGCGGGTTCGATCAGCCGTTCACCTTCCTTGTGCAGAACGGCCAGCTCCAGCTCGCGTCCGAGATCCGGGAACAGATCCTGTCCATGCCCGACGCGGTTCGGCGCCCAGCGATCACGGAGCGGGCGCTGCGCCCAATCGCGCAGCTGGAGAACGCCAGAGATCAGAGGGCTCGGTTTGAACAGCTGATGGAGCATGGCTGAGGTGAAGAAAGGGGTTTGCTCGGCGAGGGGGGGCCAGGGGCGAGCTATCTGCCGGCGATGCGCGCCTGGCGGAGCGCGCGCCGGACCTCGCGGTATGCCGCCTCGAACTCCGGCAGTTCGGCCAACTGCGCCGCGAGCCGGACGTGCCAGAGCTTCTTGAGGCGCGCTTCGTTGGCGGCGAACTCCCCGGCCACCCGCGCCAACGTCAGTCCCCGGAACTCCAGCTTCTGCGCGACGGGATCACGGAGGTCGGGCAGGCGCACGTGGCCGTTGACCGTGAGGAACCAGAGGTCGTACAGGTCGCGGGGCTCGTTTCGCGCCCGGTCCAGGAGCGCCACGGCTTTCTCGGCCGCCACCTCGCCCAGCGAATAGACCCGGACCCGTACGTCTTCGGGCAGATCCCGGTACTCGGCGTACCCGCGCAGGACTGGGCGTTCCTCCAGGCCCAGGACGATGCGCTCGCGAATCGTGATGTCGCTCTTCACGGTCTTGCCGCGCGAGCCCGGAAGCGGTGCCTCGTAGGCCAGGTAGAAGGTGTGGCTGTTCTCGCGGGAACGACGGTCTTTGGTGTCGAGACGGATCTCCACGCCGGACGCTGTTCGCGCCTCCTCGAAGGCAACGGCGAGGGAACGCTCGATCTCGTCCCACGACGTCTCCTCGATCAGGGTGAAGTCCAGGTCCTCGGAGAATCGGTAGTCTGCGAAGAAGCGCTTCTTGAGCGCGGTTCCGCCCTTGAACGCGACCCGATCGCGCGACGGACTTCGGGACAGTCCCACGAAGAACCACGAGAGGCAGTAGTCGCGCTCCAGGACGGTTTCCGGGATGCGCCGGCCTCCGCGTGCGGCAAGGCGATTGGAGAGAATCGAGAGGTCGCGCTGGGGAATCACGGTCACGTCCCCACGACGGCGCGGAGCTCTTCGGGAGCGACGTTCAGCTGAAGGCGCCATCGGTGAAGGCGTTTGCCGTCGGCCGGTAAGACCGGGTCGAGCCGCACGTACGTCGTCGTGAGGCGACGGCGAAGGCGGTCCAACTCCGGAGCCCCCGCCATGTCGTAGGTCTCCAGAAGGAACCCCAGGCGGCGCACGACGGCGCCGACGCCGAGGCGCCCCGCGTACTCGAGCAGTTTGGTGACGTCCAGGTCCCGGCGACGCATCCACAGGCCCTTGGCGACCTCGGTCACGCCGCCCGTGTGCTCGGGCTGCTTGAGCCCGTCAATGATGGTCCGCTCCAGGTCGCTCACGCGCACTTTGTCCTGCTTCGTCGCCCAGTGGTCGGTGAGGCCGAAGAGATGCTTGCGCTGGCAGCGGACGAACCGGAACTCGACGCCCAGCGCCTTCACGGGCCTCCGGGGCACCGGCGTGGTGACGATGACCACCAGCTGGGGCTGGGTGGTCATCCCGTGGATCTCCATGGCGGTGGCGTGGGAGAGGTAGTAGGGCTTGCCGTGCATGATCTCGCGCGCGACGACGAGCGGGTTGCCCGGGTACTCCCGCTCCCTTCCCAACTCGAAGGGGACCAGGGCATAGAGGCCGGGCTTGAGCCGGGCCGCGACGCCCCGAGCCACGAGCTTGCGGGCGAAGCTCCGTGCTGAGGCCTCGGGGAGGCCGGTGATGTCCCGGAGGTCCTCCAGGCGAAAGACCGCACGGTTCCGTTCGTGGAGCATCG
>CAZVKD010000215.1:0-5462 GCA_964627675.1 uncultured Gemmatimonadaceae bacterium | reverse complement strand
GAGCAAACGCATGGGGTTCGACCGGGTACTGCCGGTGACCGGACAGACCTACACCCGCAAGGTTGACAGCCGGGTGCTCGACGGCCTGGCGGGACTGGCGCAGTCGGCGTCCAAATTCGCCACGGACCTCCGGTTGCTCCAGCACGAGGGCGAGATCCTCGAGCCCGCGGAGGCCGAACAGGTCGGATCGAGCGCCATGCCGCACAAGCGGAACCCGGTGCGCTGCGAGCGGATCTGCGCCCTGTCGCGGTACCTGATCTCGCTGCGGGATAACGCCTCGCAGACGGCCGCGACCCAGTGGTTGGAGCGCACGCTCGACGACTCCGCCAATCGCCGGCTGTCGCTCCCCGAGTCCTTCCTCGCCGCCGATGCGATTCTGGTGCTCGCCACCAACGTGGCCGCCGGTCTGGAGGTGCGCGAGGCCACGATCCGGCGGAACGTCGAGCACGTCATGCCGTTCATGGCCACGGAACGCTGGCTCATGGCGGGCGTCCAGGCGGGCGGCGATCGGCAGACCCTGCATGAGGTAATTCGGCGGCATGCCCGGGCCGTGGCCGACGCCGTCGAGCAAGGCAAGCCCAATGACTTGGTCGAGCGTCTGGCCGCCGACGCCGCATTCTCGCAGGTGGACGCGGCGGCATTACGACGGGAACTGGACGCCTCCCGCTACGTGGGTCGAGCCCCGGAGCAGGTCGTCGAGTACGTGCAGGGCCCCCTGAGCGAGCTGCTGGCCCGCCTGTCCGAGTACGCCACTCCAGCCCAAGCCGAGGTCCTGGTGTGACGCTGGTCGAAAGCACGTTGCCGCTCACCCGCATCAACCAGGGTAAGGTGCGCGAGATCTACGCCGTGGACGACGCGGTGTTGCTCTTGGTGGCCAGCGATCGTATCAGTGCGTTCGACGTGGTCATGGCCGAGCCGATCCCTCGAAAAGGCGCGGTGCTCACCCAGATGAGCGCGTACTGGTTTCGTCGCCTGGCGGACATCGTACCCAATCACTGCATCACGGCCGCCACCGATGAAATCCTCCGGCGCCTGCCGCAGCTGCGGGCTTACCGCGACATGGTCGCCGGCCGTTCCATGCTGGTCCGCCGGGCCACGCCCATCCCGTTCGAGTGCGTGGTGCGGGGCTACCTCGCCGGCTCGGCATGGGCGGAATACCGGGAATCCGGCACGTTGGCCGGGGAGCCCCTGCCGGAGGAGCTGGTGGAGAGTAGCCGCCTGGACCCTCCGCGGTTCACGCCCGCCACCAAAGCCACGACGGGGCACGACGAGAACATCACCTTCGCCCGCATGGCCGAATCGCTGGGGCCCGCGCTGGCCAACCGCCTGCGAGCGGCGAGCCTGGCGCTCTACAGCGCGGCTCGCGAGGAGGCGGCCCGGCGAGGCATCATCATCGCGGATACGAAGTTCGAGTTCGGGCATGACGCGGAGGGTCGCCTCCTGCTGATTGATGAGTGCCTGACACCCGACTCGTCGCGCTTCTGGCCCGCCGACGACTACCAGCCGGGGCGGAGCCAACCGTCGTTCGACAAGCAACCGCTGCGGGATTACCTCGCGGGCGTGAAGCGTCGCGGCGGCTGGGACGGCAATCCCCCGCCGCCGCCATTGCCCACCGAGATCGTGCAGGCCACCAGCGTGCGCTACCAGGATGCCTACCTCCGCATCACCGGCGAGCGGTTGCCAGACGACGCGTGAGAATCGCGCCGGAGGGGTGGCCCTTCGTTGGGGCGAGCACGGCGATCATGGCCGGGTTGGCCGGGCTGGGGGTATGGGGACCGGGCGGCTGGTGGATCGCCGCCCTGCTCTGGGCACCGGTGGCCGTGTGGACGCCGGCCTTCTTCCGCGATCCCCCGCGTCAGGGGCCGCGGGACGCCCGGCTGCTCCTGGCGCCGGCGGATGGCAAGGTGGTGAGCGTGGTCCAGGTCCATGAACCCGACTTTGTCCGCGGACCGGCGACCCGGGTATCCGTGTTCATGAACGTGTTCAACGTGCACATCAACTACCATCCGGCCCCCGGCGTCGTCGAGTACCGGCACTATCGTCCGGGCGCGTTCTTCAACGCCACGTTGGACAAGGCGAGCGACAAGAACGAGCAAGCGTCTCTGGGAATCCGGACCGAGCACGGGCCCATCCTGGTACGGCAGATCGCGGGCCTGGTGGCGCGGCGGATCGTCACCGATGCCGCCCCCGGCGAGGCCGTCCGGCAGGGGGATCGCCTGGGGCTCATCCGGTTCGGTTCGCGCGTGGACACCTATTTCCCGACCAACGCCCGCGCCGTGGTCCGCGTCGGCGATCGCACCACGGGCGGCGTGACGGTGATCGCCGAATGGATCCGGTGACGACCCCGAGCGTGGGACCGCGCCGGGTGCGGCAAGCGGTGATCGTGCTCCCCAGCCTGTTCACGCTGGCGAACCTGTTCTTCGGCGTCTGGGCCATCGTGTTGGCGTCCCAGGGTGCCTACTACCGGGCCAGCTGGTTCATCGTGATCGCCGGCGTGCTGGACATGCTGGACGGCGTGACCGCCCGGGTTGGTCGCGTGGGGACGCGCTTCGGCGCTGAACTCGACTCGCTAGTGGACATGACGAGCTTTGGGGTTGCGCCCGCAACCCTGATGTACTTCCAGATCCTGTCCCACATGGGGTCGTTCGCGTGGGTGTTCTCCTACGCCTTCGTGGTCTGCGTGGCGTTGCGGCTGGCGCGCTACAACGTGCAGGCCGCCGGAGAGCACAAGACCACGTTCACAGGACTCCCGTCTCCCGCTGCCGGCATGACGCTCGCCACATACTACCCGTTCACCCAAACCGGCTTTTACCAGACGCAACTGGCGGGCCTGCCGTGGTCGCAGCTGGTCATCTTCCTGATGATCGCGCTGAGCCTCGCCATGGTCAGCAACGTGCGATACGCGCGACTGCCGCGCATTGGCTTCCGCTCGTTGCGGGGCCTGGGCGGTCTCGCGGTGAATCTCACGATCCTCGGGTTCGGCATCTGGGAGCGCGATATCTTTTTCTTTCCGCTCGGGCTGACCTACCTCACGTACGGCCTCGCGCGAGCTGCCGTGACGGGCATTCTGGAGCGGAACGAGCAGTCGCCCGCGGAGCAGGGTCCCGAGCTGGTCCGCGAGCCCGACAGCCCGGCTATGATGCGGCGGGAACCTCCGGCGCGGGGAACGTGAATGGCTCGATTCGAGGTGGAAGTGCGCGTGATGCCCCGGCCCGCGCTGGCGGACCCGCAGGGCCAGGCGGTGGAACACGCGCTCGCCGCCCTGGGGTTCGGCCGCGTGGAGCGCGTGCGGGTGGGGCGGGCCCTCATTCTCTCGTTGGAGCGGCCCACTCGCGGGGCGGCGGAAAGCGATGCGAAGATGATGTGTGAGCGGTTGCTGGCCAATCCGGTGACGGAGGATTTCACCGTGTCCGTTCGGGAGGTGTCCTGACCCGCGTTGCGGTGCTCCGATTCCCCGGCTCCAACTGCGACGCCGATACCTTGCGGGCGCTCCAGCGTGCCGGGGCCGACGCGTACTACGTCTGGCATCGCGAGTCGTCGCTGCATGGGGCGGACGCCGCCGTCCTGCCGGGCGGGTTTGCCTATGGGGATTATCTTCGCGTCGGAGCCATCGCCAGGTTCAGTACCGCCATGGCCGCCGTGCGGGAGCTGGCCGAGGCGGGCGGGCCGGTCCTTGGGATCTGCAACGGATTCCAGATCCTGTGCGAGGCGGGCCTCCTGCCCGGCGCCCTGATGCGAAACGCAGGACTCACGTTCGTGTCGCGACCCGTGACTGTGCGGGTCGAAGCGACGGATACCCCCTTTACCCAGACCTACGAGCCCGATGCTATCATTCGGTTGCCGGTGGCGCACGGTGAGGGGCGCTACGTCGCCCCCCCCGACGTGTTGGAGCAACTGGAGGCCGACGGACGGGTCGTGCTGCGGTACGTTGGCCATAACCCCAATGGGGCGATGAACGACATCGCCGGCATCGCCAATGCGGCTCGGAACGTGGTAGGTGTCATGCCCCACCCGGAGCGAGCAGCCGGGGAGTTGGTGGATGAAGTCGGTGGGGCCGGGTTTTTCGAGTCGCTGGTTCAGAGTCTGGCACTTTCCCGAGGAGGGGCGCGATGAAGCGGATTACCCGGGTGGCCGCCGCAGCCTTGCTGTTGGCCGTTACCGCGTGCGACAGGATTCCGTTGCTTGGCAAGAAGGCGGCACCCCCTGCGGACACCGCCCAGGTCTCGGGCGCGGCGATGGACACCACCCCTGCGGTGCCCGCTCCCGCACCGGAGCCGGCGCCACCGGTGGCCGCAGAGCCCCTGGCAGATGAGCCCTGGACGCCCATTGACACGGGGACGGTGAATCCCGGGATGACGCGCGAGGACGTGATCGCCCTGTGGGGTGTGCCCGTCGCCGAACGCACCGTGGGGGCGCGCGCGTTCCTGTACTTCCGAAACGGGTGCGAGGTCAGCTGCGGAACGTTCGACGTCGTGATGCTGGAGAACAACCAAGTCGTGGACGCCATCGTACGCGGACCGGGCCACACGTACTCCGGCGTCTCCTCGTCGCCTCCGGGCAAGCCGGCGGCCCCCACCCTGCCCGCCGTGCCCGATCCTGCGAGACCAGGCGGATGACCACCAAGCCAAGCGCCAACGAAGACGAGTACTTCGCCCGGCGAGACGCCGAAATCCTGAAGGCCCGCCGCGAGGCCGCCGAGCGGGCAGCGCGCGATGCCGCCCGCCGCAGCCACTTCATGAAATGTCCCAAGTGCGGCGCGGACTTGAAGACGGAAGAGTGGAGCGGCATTCAGGTGGACCGCTGCCACGAATGCCTGGGCGTCTGGTTCGACGCCGGCGAGGCCGAGGAGTTGATCAAGCACGAGGCCAAGGGCGGCGGGCTGGCCGGCGTCTTCACGGCGCTGGTACGCGGCGTTCGCGGATCGGGATCGGCCGCGCGGCCGCATGAGCCCACGAGCTGAGGCGTACCCCGGCGACCCGGCGGTTACGCCGTCGCTGGTGGCCGAGCACGGGCTGAACCAGGAGGAGTACGACCGGATCGAGCGCATGCTCGGCCGGGCACCCACCTTCACCGAACTGGGCATCTTCTCCGCCCTGTGGAGCGAACACTGCTCCTACAAGCATTCGCGCCCGATCCTCAAGACCTTTCCGACTGCCGGCCCGGGAGTGCTCCAGGGCCCGGGCGAGAACGCCGGTGTCCTGCGGCTCCCCGGCGGGTGGGCCGTGGCCTTCAAGATCGAATCGCACAATCATCCCTCCGCCGTGGAGCCCTACCAGGGAGCGGCAACCGGAGTCGGTGGCATCCTCCGCGACGTGTTCACCATGGGCGCGCGACCGGTGGCGCTGCTCAACAGTTTGCGCTTCGGGCCCCTGACGGCGCCCCGCAACCGGTACCTGTTGGCCGGGGTCGTGCGCGGGATTGGCGACTACGGCAATTGCGTTGGCGTGCCCACCGTGGGCGGG
>CAZVKD010000214.1:0-5477 GCA_964627675.1 uncultured Gemmatimonadaceae bacterium | reverse complement strand
GGTGCGGCCGGCGGCCGCGGAGATCGCGACCAATCCTCGGGCCCGGAGCGCCACGCTCCGCGGGTTCAGAACGGCCCATGCGACCTAGGGGCCGCCTCTGGGTCGCCTGGTGGCTGCTGTTCGTGCTGCTGGTGCTGGCCTGGGTGGTGGCGCGCCAGACGTCTGCCGTGCTCATTGCGGCCGAATTGCGAACGGTGCGTGAGGCACGAACCGTACGCGAGGCGCGGGCGGCGGAGCTGGTGGGGCGCATCCGGGCCGCGCGCAGCCGGCAGGTGCTGATTCCCAGAGCCGAGCGTTTGGGGCTCCGCTTGCCGTCCGATTCGGAAATCGTCATCCTGCACACCCCGCTGCCTCGGGAACCGCGCTAGACCCGCTCATGGCAAGACCAATGACCCGGCTCCGCGTGGTGCAGATTGCCTTTGGGCTGGGCCTTGCGGCGGTCGTGGGGCGAGCGGCCCAGGTGCAGTTGATTGACGGGGCGCGCCATCGCGCAACGGCGCAAGCCCAGCGCACCGAGCGGGTGGTGCTTCCGGCCAGGCGTGGGACCATCTACGACCGCACCGGCACCCCCCTGGCGGTGTCGCGAGACATGTACCACGTCGGCGTGGCCCCGAACGAACTGGCGAACCGACGGCGTGACGCGCAGACGATCGCGCGGGCGTTGGGCTTGAGCGCACCGGCCGTACGGCGCGCGCTCGGCCGGCCGTACGCGTACTTCCACGGGCCGTTCACCGCCACCCGGGTGCAGCCGCTGCGATCGCTGCGAGGCGTGCATCTGGAGCAGGAGCTGGAGCGGTTCTATCCCAGGCCGGATTTCGCCCGGCCCATCATTGGGCGTCCGGCGTCGGCGGGCCGGCCCGCCAGCGGGCTGGAACGCGTGTTCGACTCGCTGTTGGCCGGAACGCCGGGGAGCGCGGTGGTGCTGCGCGATCGGCAGGGGCGCCGCTATGAATCGCCGGCCCGCCTCGATGCGTTCCCGGTGCCGGGGAACGACCTCATTCTGACCATTGACGCGGACCTCCAGGACATCGCAGAAGACGCCCTGATGGAGGCGATCGAGCGGTATCAATCGGCCGGGGGAGACATCGTGATCCTGGCTCCCGCCACGGGTGAAGTGCTGGCCGTGAGTTCCCGACGCGCCGATGGCTCGACCCCGCCCACCGCCTTTACCACGGTGTTCGAGCCCGGGTCCACCGCCAAGCTCTTCGCCGCCGCCGCCCTGCTCCAGCGCCAACGCGTGGGCGATCGGGACTCGGTATGGGGCGAAGCCGGCACGTACGTCACGCCTCACCGCACGATTCGCGACGATCATCCTGAAGGGTGGATGACCCTGCGGCGGGCGATCGAGGTATCGAGCAACATCGGGATGGCGAAGTTCGCGGGCCGTCTGACGGCCACGGAATTGTTCGAGTCGCTGCGCGCCTTCGGCCTCGGCACTCCCACGGGTATCGAGTTCCCGGCGGAGGCGCGAGGCATCCTCCCCCCTCCGGACGATTGGAGTGGAACCACCGCGTCGAGCCTCGCCATGGGCTACGAAGTCGCGGTGACGCCGCTCCAGCTCGCGGTGGCGTACGCCACGGTGGCCAACGACGGCGTCATGATGCGGCCGACGCTGGTGCGGGAAGTGCGCGCGCCCGGCGGCGGCCTGCTCTACCGTCACACGCCGGACCCCGTGCGGCGGGTGGTGCGTCAGGACGTCGCTCGCGCCCTGCGATCCATGTTGCGAGGCGTGGTGTACGAGGTGGGCGGCACGGGAACGACGGCCGCTCTGGCGAGCTTTGACCTGGCGGGCAAAACGGGCACGGCGCGGCGCGCCGGGCCGGGCGGATACGTGCCCGGCAGTTACACCGCCACGTTCGCCGCCCTGTTCCCGGCCGAACAGCCGGAAGTCGTGCTCGTGGTCAAGCTGGATGACCCGCGGGGCGTGTACGCGCGGCTCTCGGCGGCTCCGGTCACGCGCGCCGTACTGGAGCAGGCGCTCGCGGCGCGCACCACGGCGCTGAGTCGTACCCGGCTGTCTCGAAGCACGCCGGTGCCCGCCGAGACCGCGCTCGCCGCCGGGGCCGTGCCCTACGTGATGGCGTGGCCTGCCACCCTGGACGATCCGGCGCCGGTTACCCGCCGGGTGCCCGACGCCACCGGCCAGAGCCTCCGCGCGGCCGCGCGCATGCTGCATCGCAACGGCTTCCGCGTGCGACTTCAGGGCTGGGGCCGGGTGGTGAGGACGGACCCGCCTGCGGGCGCCACGGCGCTCTCGGGGAGCACGGTGGTTCTCCACGCCGAGCCGCAAAGCGATCGGTGACCTCCCTGGCGATGATCACGGATGCCCTGGCGGCCGCAGGACTGCTGGTACGCGCGCCGGGCGCCGCGCCGGCGATCTCCGGACTGACGGACGATTCACGGAAGGTGACGCCCGGCATGTTATTCTGCGCGGTCCGTGGGACGACGGCGGATGGCCACGCGTTCCTGGCAGACGCGGTGCGCCGAGGGGCCGTGGCCGTGATGGTGGCGGCGCCGGTTCCGGGGGCCGTTCCCCAGGTGGTGGTGTCCGACCCGCGTCGCGCGCTGGCCGTGGCGGCGGCCCGGTGGCATGGGGACCCGGCGAGCGCAATGACGCTGGTGGCGGTGACGGGAACCAACGGGAAATCCACGACCGCGGCCTTGATTCGTCACGTACTGAATGAGGGGGGGGACGTCGGCTCCATTGGAACGCTTGGCGCGTTCGACGGCAGCGGGGCCTTGGTGGATCCGGACCAGGTCCTCACGACGCCCGGAGCGCTGGAGCTCCACGCCGCGTTTCGCGCGTTGCGCGAGCGGGGCGTGCGGACCGTCGTGATGGAGGCGTCGTCGCATGCGCTGGATCAACAACGGCTTGCGGGGCTCCGCTACCAGGTGGCCGTCTTCACCAACTTCACCCACGATCACCTCGACTATCACGGCGACGTGGCAGCCTATCTCGCGGCCAAGCTGTCGCTGAGCCGCCTGGTGGCCCCCGGGGGGGCGGTCATCACCAACGCCGACGATCCGGCATGGCGCGCGTTGCCGGACTCGGCGCACTGGCGCCGGGTGACGTTCGGACGATACGCGCGGGCCGACGTGCGGGGCACGCGGGCCGATCTCGCCGCCACGGGAGCCGACATCGCGATCGCGTTCCCCGCTGCCGTGGTGGCGACGCGACTCCCCCTGCTCGGTGAGTTCAACGTGAGCAACGCGCTTGGCGCCGCCGCCGCCGTCTGGGCGCTCGGCATGGAGCCCGAGTCCATCGCCCGCCGGTTGGCGTCGGCCCCGCAGGTTCCCGGCCGCATGGAGCGACTGGTGAGCGATGAATTCGTGGTGCTCCGGGACTACGCCCACACGCCCGACGCGCTGGAGCGCGCCATTCGCGCCCTGCGCCCGCTGACTCGCGGGCGGCTGGTGGTGCTCTTCGGGTGCGGGGGCGACCGCGATCGCCGCAAGCGTCCGGTCATGGGCCGCATCGCGGCGCGGGGCGCCGATGTGGCGATCGTGACGTCCGACAATCCCCGCACCGAGGATCCCGAGCGGATCATAGACGAGATCGAGGAGGGGATGGAGGGGATCGCCCACCTCCGCGTGACGGATCGTCGCGAGGCCATTCATCGAGCCGTGGCGATGCTGGCGCCCGGCGATTGCCTGCTGTTGGCCGGGAAGGGGCACGAGACGTACCAGGTGGTGGGCACGCAGCGGGTGCCATTGGATGAGCGGTTGATTGTGGCGGACGCGCTCGCCGCCCGCCGGGCGCGCGGCGCGGCGGGGAGGGCCGGATGACCCGCTGGACTGCCGCGCGGGTGAGCGAGGTGCTGGCGACGCCGCCCGCGCAGCCCTGCGTGTTCTCCAGCATCGGCACGGATACGCGACAGCTCAAACCGGGTGCGCTCTTCGTGGCGCTCAAGGGCCCGCGGTTCGACGGTCACGACTTCCTTGCCGCCGCCGCCGCCGCCGGCGCCGCCGGCGCCGTGGTGCGGCGGGGCACCCCGTCGGTGCCGGGCCTGGTCCGATTCGAGGTGGACGACACGCTGGCGGCGTTGGGGCGATTGGCGCAGGCCCGCCGGCGCGAGGTGCCTGGGCCCGTCGTGGCCGTGACCGGGAGCAACGGCAAGACGTCCACCCGGGCGATGCTCGCGGCCGCGCTCCGCACCCGGTTTCGAACGCACGCCACCCGCGAGAACCTGAACAACCTGATCGGCGTCCCGCTCACGATTCTGGAGGCGCCGGAGGCCTGCGAGGCCCTGGTGATCGAATGCGGCGCCAGCATCCCCGGCGAACTGGCCAGGTTGCGGGCGATCGTCGAGCCCTCCATCGGCGTCGTCACCAACGTGGCGGAAGCCCACCTCGAGGGCTTCGGTGACGTCGAGGGCGTGATGCGGGAGAAGGTCTCGCTGCTCGAGGCGGTCCCTTCCGCGGTGGTCGGCCTCGTCCCGCCCGAACTGGTGGTGGCGGCTCGGGGGCGCGCGGGTCACGTGATCACGGCGGGCCTGGCGCCGGAGGCCGACGTGCATCCGGAGCGGTGGAAGCTGGATGCCCAGGGCCGGGTGGAGTTCACGCTCCGGGGGCACACGGTGCGCCTCCCCATCGTGGGTCGTCACCAGGGCGACAACGCCGTGATCGCGTGCGGCGTGGCGGTGGTGCTGGAACTGGCGCTGGGCGATGTGGCGGCGGCGCTGGCCGACCTCCGGCTGCCTCACGGACGCAGCGAACTCATTGACGCCGGCGGCCTGCTGATCCTGCACGACGCCTACAACGCGAACCCCGCGTCGCTGGCCGCCGCCCTGGAAACGGCGCGCGCCACGGCCGGCAAGCGACCGCTCGTCGTGCTGGTGGGCACGATGCTGGAACTTGGGTCTCGAGGCCGAAAGCTGCACGAGCAGATGGCTGACCAGATCGTGGCCGCCGAGCCCGCCCTGATCGGCGCGATGGGCGAATTCGTGGCCGCCTTCCGCCGCCATGCCAGGCGGCTCGGCGACCGGCTGGTGACGGCCGGTGACGCCGACCAGCTCGGTCGTGCCGTGGCCGCCCGTCTGTCCGGCCGCGAGTTCGTCTTGCTGAAGGGCTCTCGCGGGGTGCAGCTTGAGCGCGCCTTGGCCCAGCTGGCGCCGGGGCAGGAGGCGTAGTGCTCTATCACCTACTGGCGCCGCTCGCGCGTGACGGCGGTTTCTACAACCTGTTCACCTACATCACGTTCCGCGCGGCGGGGGCGGCGGTGACGGCGATGCTGCTCGCGCTCGTGGTTGGTCCGTTCGTGATTCGAGCCTTGCGTCGGCGCAGCGTCGGTCAGGTCATACGAGCGGAAGGGCCGGCCACGCACCACGGCAAGCGCGGCACGCCGACCATGGGCGGCCTGATCATTCTGTTGGCGACCACACTGCCGACGCTGCTGTGGGCGCGGCTGGACAACCGCTACGTGTGGGTCGCCGTCGTCGCGACGCATCCTGTGCAGTACCAAGTGCCTTGGTTTCGGG
>CAZVKD010000213.1:0-5502 GCA_964627675.1 uncultured Gemmatimonadaceae bacterium | reverse complement strand
AACGGATACGTCTTCGCGACCAATCCCGCCGGCGCCCGCGCCGACGAACAAGTGACCAACGAGGGCAGGGACATCAACACCAGTTGGGACGCCCCCTGGGTGGCGCGCACCCGTCGAGGTCCCGACGGGTGGACCGTCGAGATGGCGATCCCCCTCCGGTCCATTCGTTCGCAACACGGCGCCGAACACTGGGGCATCAATTTCAGCCGCAGAATCCGCCGCAAAAACGAACTCGCCTACTGGGCCCCGATCCCGCGCGCCTACACGCTGCATCGCCTCTCGCTCGCGGGGAACCTGAGCGGCGTGGGTGATTTCGGCCGGGGCCGCGATCTGCGAGTCACCCCCTACGTCGCGGGGCAGACGGTACGGGAAACCGGCGGCCCGGCGTTCGAGGAAAAGGGCGACGCGGGCGTCAACCTCAAATACGGCCTGACCAATGGGCTCACCCTCGATGTGACGGTCAACCCCGATTTCGCCCAGGCGGAGGCGGATGAGCAGCAGGTGAACCTCACGCAGTTCAGCCAGTACTTTCCGGAGAAGCGGGACTTCTTCCTGGAGAACGCCGGGCTGTTCTACCTCGGGGACACGCCGCGCAACCGGCGGGTCTCACTCACGCCCAACGTAGACGAGGACCTGCTGCTGTTCTTCAGCCGGAGGATGGGGCTCGCCGGGGACGGCCGCCCCATCGGAATAGACGCCGGCGTGCGGCTGACGGGACAGGAAGCAGGGTTCCTGGTCGGGGCCCTCGCCTTGCGCACCCGCCCGCTCCGGACCGCCGCAGGCGCGGTGGACATCCCGGGGAACGATTATGGGGTGGTGCGGCTGCGGCGAAATCTGTTTGCGGCGTCCGACATCGGCGCCTTGTTCCAGATCCGTTCGACGGTGAACGACCGCGGCGACTACAACCGCGTGTACGGCGTGGACGCCAACATCCGGCTTCCCGGCCGCATTGACTGGACGACGTACGTCGTCAATAGCGACGCCCCCGGCGCAAGCGGCAACCGGAGCGCCTGGTTCACCTCGCTGAATCGCGAGGGGAACTTCCTGCACGTCAAGGGCGGCGTGCTGGGAATCGGGGAGAACTTCTCCGACGATCTCGGCTTCTATCGGCGCACCGGGGTCATGAAATGGTCGCTCGACACCGGCATTCGCCCTCGGCTTGCCAGCCTGCGACGCTCGCTCGGCATCCGCGAGATGCACCCCCACGTGGTCTGGGCGCATTACACCGACCTCGATGGCGCCACCATCGCGGGGCGCTACCATAACGGCTACAGCGTGTTCTTCAGCAATGGCTCGTTCACCGAGCTGTCCTTCAATCCCAGGGACGAGCTGTTGACTAGCCCCTTCGTGTTGCATCCGGCCGCCGCCCCGGTCCCCGCCGGGAGGCACGCCTGGCCCGAGTGGCAGATCCGGTACACGTCTGATGAAAGCCGGGCCGTCTCCGGGACGATGAGCGCCATCACCGGCGGACTGTGGAACGGCTCGCAGCGGACGGTCAACGCGGCGCTCACGCTGAAGCCGTCGTACAAATTGCGTGCAACACTGGGCGTCCAGCGAACCGCAGCCGACCTCGAGGGCCCGGGCAACACCTTCACTCGCGAGATCTGGACCGGACGCGCCAACTACTCGTTCACCACCGACATGTTCGTGGACGCCCTGGTCCAGTATGACGCGGACGCCGATCGGCTCAACCTCAACGTCAGGTTCAACCTGCTGCACCACCCCCTCAGCAACCTGTACATCGTCTGGAACGAGCAGCGCTTCACGCCGGTGGATCCCACCGACGCCGCGCCGGCGCCCGGCCGCAGCCTGGTCGTGAAAGTCACCCAAATGCTCGCCTTCTGAGGGCCGCCGCGTGCCCCTTGCCGTCTTCCTCGCCGCGGCGGCGATGGCACTGGCCCAGGGCGGCCCCCTCGCCCGAGACCCGGCGTATGCGCCGGACGGTCGGCTCGCCGTGAGCGTGCTCGGCGATCTGTGGGTTCGCTCCCCCGACGGCGGCTCGTGGAGCCGCGTGACCCGCGGGCCCGGGTGGGACCACTCACCGGCCTGGCTGCCGGAAGGCCGGGGCCTGGTATTCGTCTCGGACCGCAACGGTGCCCGGGATCTCTTCCGACTCGAGCTGCCCGCCGCGTCTTCCGTTCCCGGCACCCTCACCGCGATCACGACGACGCCCGATGAGTGGGAGTCCGAACCCGCCGTCGCCCCGGACGGGGCCATTCTGTTCGTCCGTGGGCGCGGGCCCGCAGCCAGAATCTGGGTGCGGCCCGCTCACGGGGGCGGGGGCGCGGAGCACCGGCTCACGCGAGAGGACCTGGGTGCCGAGCGCTGGCCTGCGGTGGCGCCCGGCGGCAACCGCGTCGCCTATGTCCGCGTGCGGGAGGGGTCTGACGCGCTCCGCATTCAGTGGCTCGATCGCGACTCCTCGGTCACCGTCCTGGCGGATCGCGAGATCGAAGCCCCCGCGTGGTCGCCCGCGGGAGACCGTCTGGCGTTTACCACCCCGACCGGGCGAGTGGGTGTCTGGATCACGGCCCCCGACGGCCGCTACGCCAACCTCGCCAGCGCACGACGAGCCCGTGCAGCCTGGGCACCGGAGGGGCGACGGCTGGTTCTCGCTCCGGTGCCGGCGGCCGATGTCGGCTACAACGGCGACCCGGACCCCCTCGGCGACCGCGGACGGGCAGTCTCGTTCCTGGACGAGACGGGGCTCTGGGAAATCACCGCGCCGGAGCCGCCAGGACTGGGCGAGTCGGCGGTGGCCGGGCCGATAATAGGTGACCGGACGGCGATCAATCTCGAGGTATTCGATCAAGTGTGGGAGCGCGTGGCGCGTGCCTTCCCCCCCGATGACGCCGCGCGCCGCGCGGCGTGGGAGCGCGTGCGAGAGCGACAGCGGCCCCGGGCTCAGGCGGCGCGAGGCGATGAAGAGTTGCAGCGCGTGATCCACGACATGGTGCGCCAACGGCCCCCGCTTCGAGAGCCGCGAACCGGATGGGCCGGCATCTCGAGCGCCCATCCCGTCGCGACCAACGCCGGTCTGGAGATCCTCGGAAAGGGCGGCAACGTGGTGGACGCCGCCATCGCCGTGTCGTTCGCCCTGGGCGTGGTGGAGCCGGACGCGAGCGGGATCGGGGGGTACGGACAGATGTTGATCGCGGTTGCCGGCCGGCCCGAGCCCACGTTGATCGAGTTCATGAGCCGCGCGCCGGAGGAGGCGAGCCTTTCCAACGCCGCCCTGCTCATCAATGGGCGCTACCCCGACGACGGGCCGATGCTCGCCATGGTCCCGGGAACCGTGGCGGCCATGGAGCTGGCCTGGCAAAGGTACGGCAGTCGCAAGCTGCCCTGGGCCGCCCTGCTGGAGCCCGCCATTCGTGCCGCGGAGCAGGGGTACGCAGTCAGCGAGGGCTTGGCCACGACGCTGGCTCGGGAGCGAGAGCATTTCCTGAAGTACGAGGGGAGCCGGGCGCTGTTTTTCCCCCGCGGCGAGCCCCTGAGCGCAGGAGACACGCTGCGCAATCCGGCCCTGGCTTGGACTCTCAGGCAAATCGCCCGCGGCGGCGCGCATGCGTTCTATCAGGGCGACATCGCCCGGCGGATGGTCGCGGACCTCCGAGGGCAGGGGAGCGCTCTCCGGCCATCGGACCTTGCCCGGTACTATGCGGTCGAGCGGGCACCGGTGAGCGGGACCTACAGAGGATACTCCGTCTTCTCCAGCGCCCCGCCGGCGAGCGGTGGCGCCACGTTGGTCGCCCAGCTGAACCTCCTGGAGCACGACCGGCCGGGGCAGCCGTACGCGGACGACGCTCGCACGGCGCACGCCATGATCGAGTCCTGGAAACTGGTGCCCTCCGGCCGCGGCCGGATCGCCGATCCCGGCCTCTGGCCCGTTCGGCTCGAGGCGTTTACCGCCAAGGATTCCGCCAGGGCGCGATGGGCATGCTTCCATCCGGATCGTGCGCTATCCGCCGACGAGTTGCGCGGGGAGGGGTCAGGCTGCGTGGGTGAGGCGTCGCGGGTGTCACCGGGCAGCGTCGGGACCGAAGCGTACCCCTACGACTGCCCGGCGGAGCAGCCCTGCCATCAGCCAGGCACGACGGCGTTCGTGGTCGCAGACGGGGCGGGAAACGCGGTCAGCGTAACCCAAACGCTGGGCACCTGGGGTGGGAACTTCTACGTCACGCCAGATCTCGGCTTCCTGTACAACGATAAGCTGACCTCCTACGGACTCGATCCGGAGCAGTATGGCGCCAGGCTCCCCTACGCGCGGCATGGCAGCTCGCTCGCGCCCACGATCGTCTTCGCGGGCGCGGGGCCCGCCCGGCGCCCCGTGCTCGCCGTCGGGGCCGCCGGAAACGCCTGGATCACGTCGGCCGTCTATGCCATCGTTACCGGCGTCCTCGACCATGGCCTGCCCGTCCAGCAGGCGATCGAAAGCCCGAGGTTTCTCGTCGCGGGAAGGGGAGGCGAGGGGCCCGCGGGTGGCAGCGGCGCCGGCGCCCAGGGAGGCAGTGTCCTGATCCAGGTCGAAGCGGGCTTCGCCCCTGACGTCATCCGCCAGCTTCGCGAGCGAGGGCACGAGCTTCAGGCCATTTCGCTTCCGGGAGAACTCCGCATGGGATACGCGGCCGCCATTACCCTGGAGCAAGGCCGGGTGACGGCTGGGGCGGACCCGAGGCGATCGGGAGCGGCTGGGGCGATGCCATGTGGCGAGGCAGCGATGGGGGGGACCTGCCCTGATGAGAAGCGGGATTAGGGGAGCGGCACATGGCGAGCGAATGGATCGGGTTGCAGGTCCGGCAAGGCTTCGGGATGTGCCGGAAATCAAAGTGAATCAAGCCGCTTGGGGCCCTTGACCCTGCGGGAACGGCGGTCTACAATACCATGCTGCCGGCGAATGTGATTCCCGGCGCCGATCTTTGAAAACTGTCGGTCGAGACGTGGAGAGTGCGGTCCCGTTAGCAGCGGTGGGGGTTCGGACGCCTGCCGCGAGGGATTGACTCCGAATCGTGATTCGGACGGCGAGTTTGAGCGTCGTCATACGAGCTCGATAATCAAATCTCTCTTGGAGAGTTTGATCCTGGCTCAGGACGAACGCTGGCGGCGTGCCTAACACATGCAAGTCGTACGGGATTGGGGGCAACTCCAATTCAGTGGCGGACGGGTGCGTAACACGTGAGCAACCTGTCTTTCAGTGGGGGATAGCCGGCCTAACGGCCGGGTAATACCGCATACGTCGCCGGGGTCGCATGGCCCTGGCGGGAAAGCGGCCGCAAGGTCGCGCTGAGGGAGGGGCTCGCGGCGTATCAGCTAGTTGGCGGGGTGACGGCCCACCAAGGCGATGACGCGTAGCTGGTCTGAGAGGATGGCCAGCCACATTGGGACTGAGATACGGCCCAGACTCCTACGGGAGGCAGCAGTGGGGAATATTGCGCAATGGCCGCAAGGCTGACGCAGCGACGCCGCGTGTGGGATGACGGCCTTCGGGTTGTAAACCACTGT
>CAZVKD010000212.1:0-5519 GCA_964627675.1 uncultured Gemmatimonadaceae bacterium | reverse complement strand
CTCGTCGCCCTGGAACACACCGGAACAACGCTCCACTGCTTCGCCCAGCGCGCTCGCCTCCGCCTCCGCCGCCGTGGTGCCTTTGCCGCCGCTCCGGCCAGACTGCAGCAGCATCTGGGCGGCGCGGGGGCCCGCGGGACGACCCAGCGTTCCGTGTTCCGCCGCACACAGGTGCACCAGGTCCGCCTCGGCGGACACGGGGTAGAGCCGCCGGACGATCCCGGTGATCGGATCCACCAGCGCCTCCCGCAGTCGCAGGATGTCGCCGGAGTCCGGCCGCCGGCCCTCGGTTGCCGCCTTTTGAGCCGCGTGCACCAGGACCGGTCTGGCCACCTGCCGGGTGTACCACTGGGCATCGCCGCAGGCGGCGCACTGCGGCCGCCGGGCGACGCGATGCCGGCGCACCGTCAGGTCCAGCCCATCGTAGGCGTAGATCGAGCCGATCAGCGGACTCGCCGATCCGGCGCCGACCCACCGGAGCAGCTGCGCCGCGACCAGCGCCTCCACGACACTGCCCGCGCCCAGTACCGCGGGGTCCACTCGGGCGAATACCGTCTCCGCCTCGACAGCGGCCAGGAATCCCTCGAGCGGGCGGTTCCGAAGCAGGCGCTGCGCCAGACAGAGCCAGCATGCGGTCGTCCCAGGGACGAACAGCGGCCCCACCCAGGGACCCAAGCCCTTCGGCTTGACCAGCAGCCAGGGCTGTTGGGACTCCAGCGCCCGGGCATTCACCTCCGCCAACTCAGGGCGCAGGTAGTCGTCCGCCAGCAAGACCGTGATGTCGCCCCGCTCCCCAGGGGCGACGCAGAAGCCCCGCTCGCGCAGCGCATCGGCGAACTCCGCGGCATCCCCGCCTCCCCGGGACTCGACCCCGACGGCAACCTCAGGCAGTCGCCTGCTGGCCCCCGCGGGGTCCAACCCGAGCGAGTGCCACAGCGCGACCGCGCCGACCGGCAAGCCGTCCGTCGCTTCCGCCAGGTAGCCGCGAGCTTCGAGCTCCATGAGCGCGTAGTAGGCCTCCGCCGCGCCGACGTCCTCCGCCACCCGTTCGACAATCGCGTCGGCGGAGAGGCGGCCGTCGAGCAGCGGGGTCACGGCCTCGAACGACCGGCCGCGCAAGACGGACCCTCCGCGCTCCGACACCAGAAAGACCCCTACGCCGGGGACGCGCTGAACCTGGTAGTGCCGTTTGAAGGTCGGGTGTTGGAGCATGCCAGCCCCTCACTCCCGCATCAGCAGTCGCTGAAAGCGAGGATCCGACCTCAGGCGCGCGAAGCCGGGATCCGCCCGAAGGCCGGCCCGGCCGACCGGTGACGGAACGGCCAACAGGAGTTCCAGCAGCGCGATGGCTCGATCCGCCTCTCCCAGGCGAGCGTACACCCGGGCGAGTTGATCGGCCCAGAACGTGCCTCGCAACGCGTCTTTCGCCACCGGCGTCAGCGCCCGTGCCGCGTCTGCTTCCCGTCGGGCCTCACCGGTGAGGCCCAGGGTGGACAGGGCAAACGCCAGCTCGATGCGCGGCGCGAAGTTATCGGGCTGCGACTGGACGCGAGACTCCCAGATCGTCCGGGCAGAGTCGGCGTACGCCCGGGCCAGGGCGTCTCGGTCCCGGGTCGCCCAGTACTCCGCCTTCACGCGATAGTAGGCGCCGGAATCCACGCCGCCACTGGCCAGCGAGAACTCGGCCAGCGCGCGCTCGAAGGGTCCCTCGAGCAGCGACAGCAGCGGCCGGTAGGCGACCTCGGTCATCAACACCGGCACGATCTGCCCCCGCACGTCGGCATGGCGGGCGGCGTCGCGGAGCGCCTCCCGAGCCCGCTCCACGTCGCCCTGCCAGGCGAGATACAAGGTGGCTTTCGAGGCATACGGAGGAACCCAGTCGGGCGCCAGGGCGGACGCCTCATCGTAGCGGCCCTCCGCCTCCTCGTACCGTCGCAGCCCGTGCAGCGTGCCCGCCACCTCGAACGCAAAGACCTGAGACCGGGGATCCAGCCGCACCGCCCGTTCAAAGTTGCTCAGCGCCTGCTGGTAGTCGCCCTTCCGGCGTTGGACCGAGCCGATCAGCCACAGAAGCTCACTGTTGTTAGGCTGCCGCTCACGAACCGCGTTGAACTGGGCCAGCGCTCGATCGTAATCCAGAGCCCCCCAGTAATACAGCGATCCCAGGGCAATGCGCGCTGCCGGGAGGTCAGGGGCCAGGGCGAAGGCCCGCTCGACGGAGGCCCTCGCTCTCGCCAGCTGGTCCTCGCGCCGATCGAAGAAGTAGTAGTACATGCTCCGGACCTGTCCGAGCTTGGCGTGCGCCAGCGCGAAGTTCGAATCCAGCCGGACGGCTTCCTCGTACATCGCCAACGCCTGACGCGCGCCCTCGCCCACCAGAAACTGCGATGAGTACAGGTTCCCGCGCAGATAGGCGTCGTAGGCGAGCAGGTTGTCCGTGGGTCGCCGCTGCAGATCCAGCTCTTCGGCCGGCTGCAGCCGCAGGTTCAACGCGTCGGCCACCCGCTGGGCGATGAGCGACTGCACTTTCACAATCTCACCGGGCACGATCGGGGCGTCGAAGCCATCGCTCCAAATGGTGCGATTGTCGGCGGCCCGCACCAGCTGGGGCGTCACCCGAACCAGGCTCGACGCGCCCGCGCTCCGGTCGGTCCGGATCGCGCCGGTCAGGACGTAATCAACCTTCAAGCTCCGCCCGATCTCGCGAATGGGGTCGCGAGCGCTGTAGTGGGCGGCGCTGGTCCGCGAGACTACCGAGAGCGCGGCGATGCCCGCCAACCGGCTCGAGATCTCGTCCGTAATGCCGAGCGCAAAGGACGAATCGCTCGGCGCACCGAGATTCTCGAATGGCAGGACCACGATCCAGGGGCCCTGTGCGCCGTCATCGCCTCTTACCCCGGCCCCGCGCACCAGAGCAGTCACCGCCACGGCGACCGCCACCACGGCCAGCGCCACGTACCAGATTGGCGAGCGACCCGGTGAGGGAGACCGGGTTTCGACGCTCGGTCCCTGGGATCCCAGCGACTCGAGCGCCTGCGCCAGCTCGTCCGCCGAACGAAACCGGTCGGCCGGTGCCTTGGCGAGCATGGTGGCCAGCACCTGCTCCAGCGGCGCCGGGACGGAGGGCCGCACCACCACCACGGAGGGAGGTCGCTCGGACACGTGCCGGGCGATGACCGCCTGCGGCGTGGGACCGGTGAACGGGGGCTCGCCGACGAGCATCTCGTACAGGACGCACCCCAGCGAGTAGACGTCGCTCCGGGCGTCGATCGCCGCCCCACCGGAGGCCTGCTCCGGACTCATGTAGGCCGGGGTCCCGATCGCGACGCCCGAGCTGGTCCCCTCCCCCGCCGCTTGCGTGAGCGCCCGCGCGATCCCGAAGTCCGTCAGCATCGCGTGCCCACTCGACAGGAGGATATTCTCCGGCTTGATGTCGCGATGCACGAAGCCGTGCTGGTGCGCGCACTGGAGGGCCGCCGCCGCGTCACGCGCAATGCTGAGAGCCTCGGCCAGCTGAAGCTGCCGCTCGCGTTGGAGCCGCTGCCGGAGGTTTTCGCCCTCCACGAACGGCATGACGTACCAGAGGAGTTCGTTCGACACGCCGGAATCGTGGAGCGGCACGATCAGCGGATGCTGCAACTGCGCGGCAATCTGGATTTCGCGGAGGAACCGGTCGGTCGCCAGACTGATGGTGAGTTCCGGCCGGAGCACCTTGATGGCGACCCGACGCCCGTGCCGGAGATCGCGCGCCAGATACACCACCGCCATCCCGCCGCGGCCCAGCTCGCGCTCCACCGCGTACCGGTCGGCCACTGCCTCACGCAAACGGTCCGCGAGTTCCATAGGGCCTCTGGCGACGCCGCCGTTAAGGTGCGAGGCAAGTCGGCTCGCCGCCAGATGATGTCCAGACCGACCTGAGTCGCCTGGTTTCGATCCGCCGAGTGGTTCAGGCGGGCTCCGGAGATCCCGCGAGCGCCCGCCGCCTTGGGCGCGTCCGCCCCAGCGACGTTGCAGCCCACCGGTTTGGCGGCCGGGGCTTACCGCCAGAGCATTCTCGGGCGGGGTGAAAAATGGGCTGGGCGTCCTATGTGGGCCGTTGACATACCTGGCACTGCTATGTATGGTGCTGCTATGTACAGGGCCGCCTCAGTTCACTAGCGCCGCCCGACGCATGGAGATCAACAAGGATCTCATCGCCGCGTCCTCGACCCCGATCGTGCTGGCGATCCTGGCCGAGGGGGACAGCTACGGCTACGCCATCCTCCAGCGGGTGCGGGAGCTGTCCGGAGGGCGGATGGAGTGGACCGACGGGATGCTCTACCCCGTGTTGCATCGGCTCGAGCGGCTGGGGCAGGTGGCGGCGCGGTGGGAGGTCGCCGAAAGCGGCCGGCGTCGCAAATACTACCGGATCACGGCCCGCGGTCGGGCGCAGCTGGCCGAGGATCGCCGGCAATGGGAAGCGGTGGACGCCACGCTCCGGGGCCTCTGGCACGCGCTCTCGGTTGCCGTTCCGGCGAGCACGGTGGAGTCAGCCACACCGGCATCACTGGGAGCCTGACCATGCCCGCTCCAGGTCACGCGGTATCGCTCGATGAGCAGATCGAGCAGTGGCGGACCTACCTCCTCCGCCGCCAGGCGATCCACGCCGTGGACGTGGCCGAGCTGGAAGACCATCTGCGCCAGCAGGTAGCGGCCCTGGTCAACGCGGGACTCTCCACCGACGAGGCGTTCCTGGTGGCAGTGAAGCGCATGGGCAGCCTGGACGCGCTCTCCAGGGAGTTCGCGCTCGAGCATTCGGAGCGCCTGTGGAAGCAGCTCGTGGTCACCCCTTCGGACTCCACGGGGCAGGAACTGCATTCGCAACGCGAGGCCATCGTCGCCTTCGCTCTAGCGGTGGCGGCGGGTGTGCTCATCAAGGTGCCGGCGCTCTTCGGCATGCAGTTGGATCAGGACGCCGGGTTCTACCTCCGCAACCTGAGCCTGTTTGTCCTGCCCCTCCTGACCGGCTATTTCGCCTGGAAACGGCGGCTCGAGGCCCGCACTCTCGCCTGGCTGGCCGCGGGGTTCGTCGCGGCGGCGGTGTTCGCCAACGTGTATCCCTTCGCGCCCCACGTGGCGGGCTCGAGCACGCACGACCCGGGCTATACCGAGACGCTCACCGTGCTGCATCTGCCGATCGCGCTCTGGCTGGTGGTGGGCATGGCCTACGCCGGCAGCCGCTGGAGCCAGGTGGCGGGTCGCATGGACTTCGTTCGATTCTCGGGCGAGCTGTTCATCTATTACGTCCTGATCGCCCTCGGCGGCGGCGTCTTCGCGGGGCTCATGGCCATGATCTTCCAGGCCATCGGGATGGACATCGAGACCTTCTTCCAGTCGTGGCTGCTGCCGTGCGGAGCAACCGGGGCGGTCCTGGTCGCCGCCTGGCTGGTGGAGGCCAAGCAGAGCGAGATCGAGACCATGGCCCCCGTGCTCACGCGCCTGTTCACGCCGCTCTTCGTCGCCCTGCTGCTGACGTTTCT
>CAZVKD010000211.1:0-5591 GCA_964627675.1 uncultured Gemmatimonadaceae bacterium | reverse complement strand
CCAACGCCCTCCCCGCCACCGCCAAGACGTGGAGTATGTGCTGCACATCGCTCGACAACCCCTCGTACAGCCGTGCAAACGCCAGCCGCATCGTCTCCGGCGGTCGCCACGTGGCCGCAGGTCCGTGGGCGATCTCTCCCGCAACCACCAACGAATCCGCGGCGTGTTGACGGAAATCAGCCAGCAACATCTCGAGATAGTACGGGTTCCCTTGACCCAACGTCAGGATCTTGTCGCGGATCGGTTCGGCGATGTTTCCGAATGACTCCGCTACCCCGGCAATGAGCTGCGAGGCCTCGGCCCGGTCCAAGGGCTCGAGCTCGACCACCCGCTGCCACCCAAAACTGAGGAGATGACCCTCTGGCGCAGAAGACAGGATCCGACCCTCACCCTGCCGCTCCGTCGCCGCCAGCAGTACCCGCACCGCGTCCAGGCGGCGCGTGAGCAGAAACAGCACGTCCCGACTGGCATGATCCATATGCTGCACGTCGTCAAACGCCAGTAATACCGGCCCATCCTCCGCCACGGCCTCCAACATGTGATACAACGCATCCGCCACACGCACGCGAACGGAGTCCGCCGGAGCAGGCGGCGCCTCCGGGATCCCGGGATAGGTCGTTCGTAAACCCGGGCTGACACGACTGGCCTCGGCCAGCCAGCGCGGATCGGTGCCACTGGCGCCGGGATCTCTCACCAACGCCCGAATCAGGTCCGACACCGCCGCGAACGGAATCCCCTGCCCGATCTCCTGACACGCCACAAGGAACACCGGACAGGCCCGCGCCGCCACGCGGGTCGCGAAGCGCCGCAGTAAGGCACTCTTCCCTATCCCCGCCGGCCCGGTGATGAGACATGCCTGATACGAAGCGTCGGCCATCTTGGCCCACTGCGATTCCAACGACGCGAGCTCCCGCTCGCGACCCACGAAAATCTCCGGTCGCGATACGACCGGAACACCGCGACCGTGCCCCCCGAGTAACGGCGGTCCCTCGCCCCGCTCCAACCGACCCAGCAGCCGCGTGATCTCTGGATGGGGGTTGGTCCCCAGTTCGCGCTCCACACACTGCACGTAGTCTCGCAGCGTCCGAATCGCGCCGATCGTATCCCCGTCGAGTAACGTGCGCTCCGCCACGACCTGCACCGCGAGCGCACAGGTGGGATCTATTTGCAGCAACAGGTGCCCGGTACGGTAGGCGCCCTCGAGATCGCCGTGCGCCCGAGCCGACTTCAACCCCTCGAATAACGCCACGCGCGCCCGCCGAGTGACCTCGACTCGCGCACCCTCCACCCAATGCGCGAACTCCACCCCCCCCACCCGGTCCAACTCGCGCAGCGGCTGCGTGAGATCCAGCAGCCGATTCTCCGCGGACGCCACGAGATCGAGATCGGTAACCAGCGGGGCCACAAGCCGCAACTGCTCGCCGCGCCGCTCGATCGCGTCCTCACCCAGACGCTCCCGCACGGCCGTGCATGCCTGCGACAACGAATGCCGCCCGTTCTCGGCCGGGACATCGGACCACAACAGCTCCACCAACGCGTCGCGATCGGCTCCGCGCTCGCGGGCCTCGAGATACAGATATACCAGCAGGCCGAGCTGCTTCCGCGTGCGAAATGGCACCGAAGCGCCACTCGGATCCCGCAGCTCAACCTGACCAATGAGGCGAAGCTGGAAGCGTCCCCTCATACCCACCAGAGCCTCTGCAGAACCAATCTCCATTGGTTGGTCAACAAACCGTCAACACATTGCGCTGCCAACAGATAGCTCGCAAGAAGCGAAGTGGCGACTGGGCTTTGGGAGGGCTTTGTCAACAGACGGCAAGGCCGAGCGACACAACTCTCGTCGCCCGTCGCTGGGGCCCAGGCGCATGGCCCAGCACCGTTCCCTTAAGTCACCTCTCATGGTCGATTCACGGCCGGTTCGCCATTCTGCCTCCGTGCGCTCGCATCCCCATGTGTGCCGGGAGCGGCGGCCATGACAAGGGGGACGTATGCAGCTCAATCTGAACGAGCACGACGCCCGGCTGCTGCGCGAACTGCTGGCAGACTACCTGCCGGAACTCCGCATGGAGGTAGCCCGCACCGAGCGGCGCGAGTACCGCCACCGCCTGGTGGATCGTCTGGACCTGCTGGAACGCCTGCTGGAAGAACTGGACCGGACCGACCGGCTGGCGCGGTCAAGCGAACGGTCCTAAACCAGACCGTCCCTCCACCGCCCTCACCGGATTCCGCAGCGGCGCCAGATCCGGGCTCTCCGCCTCAGCCACGTCACCGGCCTTGAGCGGTCCCCGCCCTCTCGGGCGTGCCGCGGCCTCGAGATCGCCCGGTTCGAGCGTCCTGATGGCCGAGATGTAGGACAGCAAAAACGGCATGGGGAACGCCAGGTTCGCAGTGCGGTCGTGTGGGAGGGCCTCACGGTTCCCCCGGCAAATCACGTCAAGGGCGGCGAAGTCGCGGTCCGGGCCGACCGGAACCATCTCATCGGACGGCGACCTCGGCAACAGCGGCCGTCGCTCGGGCAGGGGCTTGCCGAGCTGGTGGGCATGCAGGGCGTAGTTGCGACCGACGCGAACGATGTCGCCGGGGCAGATCGCTCACGCTGAGCCGTCGGGAAAAGGTCGGGGAGAAAGATCTCGAGCGGTGTTTCGGCCGGACGTGCCGGCTATCTTTGTTGACCCATGCGAGGCGTGACCCGTTTCCCGATCCTCCCGGCGGCGCTCGGCCTGCTGGTTGCCGCGGCCGCGGGGTGCGCCGGGCCGGACGACCGGCCACCGGCCACCGATGGCGACGCCAACCCATACGGCCTGCGCGGCCGTGTGCTGCCCGGACCGATCCCCAAGCCGGACCTGGTGCTGACGGATGCGCTCGGCAGACCGTACGACCTCCGACGGGAAACCGACGGCTATCTGACGCTGGTGTTCTTTGGATACACCTGGTGCCCGGACATCTGCCCGGTGCACATGGCGAACCTGGCCGCCGTGCTGAAGACGTTCCGGCCCACGGTGCGCGAGCGGATCCGCGTCGTGTTCGTGACGACCGATCCGGACCGCGACACGCCCGAACGCCTGAGAACCTGGCTCGCCAACTTCGACCCCGCCTTCATCGGACTGACGGGCGACACGGCCGCAATCAATGGAGCGCAGCGGGCACTCTATCTCCCGCTGCCCCAGGTCGGCGAGCCGGACAGCACCGGGGCGTATCTGGTGGGCCATGCGGCGGCCATCGTGGCGTTCACGCCGCACAATCAGGCGCGTGTCATGTACCCGTTCGGCATCCGGCAGGCCGACTGGGCGAACGATCTGCCAAAGCTGCTGGAGATCGAGTGGCGGGACTGAGCGGCGGCACCTGCGAGGGGCGAGTCCCTACGCCGTGCGCGGCAGGCGGTTGGTCGCTCGCGGTGATGATCGCGCTGGGGGTCGCCTGCGGGGGCGCCCCGCCGGAGGAGCCGCGAGGGATCGAGGTACTTGACGCCTACGCCGCCGAGCCGGTTTCGACCGACGTGGCGGCGGTCTACCTCACGGTCTGGAATCACGGAGACGCCCCCGACACCTTGACCGGTGCCGAGACCCCGCTGGCGGGCATGGTGCATCTGCACCGCATGGGCGGCACGGACGGCTCGCGCATGCAGGCGACCGACGCGATCGAGGTGCGGGCGGGTGAACGGGTCCACCTGCGGCCCGGGGATCTGCACTTCATGCTTATGCGCCTCACCCACCGGCCCATCGTCGGTGACACGATCGTCCTCACGGTGCGGTTCGCGCGGGCGGGCGCGGTGTCGGTGCGCGTGCCGATCGTGTCCTATTCGGAAGTGGGGGAGCGGGCCACCGTGGGCTCACCGGACGAGTTGCGATGACCTGGTGGTGCGCCGCGACCGGCGCGCCCTGGACATGGACGTGGCAGGCGTTTCCGGGGGTCTGGATCGTGATCGCGCTGGTGGTGGGCTCGTACGCCTGGGCCCTGCGGGGCCTGGAGCCGGCGCACGTCGCGGGGAACAACCCGCCGGTCACGCGGCGCGAGATCATGCTTTTCGGGCTGGGGGTGCTGGCTCTGTGGGTCGGGCTGGACTGGCCCGTGGGGCTGCTGGCCGCTGGTTACCTGCTGAGCGCGCGGACGGTGCAGAACCTGCTCCTCGTGCTGGTGGCGCCACCGCTGCTCCTGCTTGGTACGCCGCGCTCGCTGCTGCGGCGGATGATCAGGGGGCGGCTGGCCCTTCGGGCGGCCCGCGTGCTGTCACGGCCGCTCCTGCCACTCGTGATTTACAACGCCGTCTTGATCGGGGCGCACCTGCCGCCGGCGGTCAACGTCGTGAGCGGATCCCAGCTGCTGTCGTTCGCGCTGGACATGGCGGTCATCGCCTCGGGGCTCGTGTTCTGGTGGCCCGCCCTGGCCCGGTTGCCGGAGCTGAATCCCATGGGCTATCCCGGGCGCAGCGGCTACCTGCTGCTCAGCGTGTTCGTGCCGACCGGGCCGGCGGCGTTCTACACCTATGCGCAGTATCCCATCTACGAGCTCTACGAGCTGGCGCCGCGGGTGTCGAACATCCCGGCCGTGGCCGACCAGCAGGTGGCCGGCCTCCTGATGAAAACGGTCGGGGGCGTCATCCTCTTCACCGTCATGTCGGTGATGTTCTTCCGGTGGCACCGGATCGAAGGGGAGCAGACGCGGGGTGTGGCGAGCAGCGGATGAGTTGCAGCAAGCACCGTACGGTGTACAGCGGGGCTTCGACGCGGAGAGGAGCCCCCGCGTGCCGGCGCCGGTGACCGTCATGGCCCTGCTGTGGTGGGAGGCCAGACCTGCCAGGGCGCGTGGCGGGCAGGCGCGCCCCGAAACGCGACGTGCTCCCCAGCGCTTCCTCGACCCGCGTCGTTCTTGCATCGAGCCGACGCCGGAGTATTGACGTGTCGTTTTCTACGAAGGCGGAACACCACCCAGTGTCCCAAATCTTCCGGTCAGTGTCCCAATAACGCCCTACCCGCGGGGCGCGGGATGGCGAAAACTGGGTCGCTCTCGACCTGAGCCCCTGCCATGGCCCGTTCAGCCATCCTCCCCCGTGATGCCCCAGCCGGGGCCGCACTGGCGAGTACCCCGGCAGTGGAGCTGTTGCGCGCGCTGGACCACGGCCTCGATTCCGAGCACGGGCCGGATAAGGGGTTGCTCGACCAACTGCACCGCGCCCGGGGGGAAATCCAGGCCCTGCGTCGCTCGGGCACCCTGGGACTCACGGTCTCGCTCAGCGACGTCACCGTGCTGGACGTCCACGACGGGTTCCTTTCCGGTAACGCCGGCGAGATCTACGTCGTCTCCTGGGTGCTCACAGGCACCGGCCGAACCGCGGAGTTCCGAAGCCATCGGTTCCCCGGCGTGCGGAAGGGCGAGAAGTTGCCGCTGGGCGAGGGCGGCATGCTCCTGGGTGTCCTCGCCGATCCCCGCTGGTTCGTGGACCTGCACGCGCTGGTCATGGAGTCCGACGCCGACCTCGTGACCGTCGCGAACACGGTGGACCGGGCCAAGCGCGAGGCCGGTTGGAACGACCTGCTCCACACGCTCTCGGCCCAGGACCGCTTCGACGCCGGGCAGGTGATGGCCGCCCTGAA
>CAZVKD010000210.1:0-5607 GCA_964627675.1 uncultured Gemmatimonadaceae bacterium | reverse complement strand
GGCGATCGGCAGCTGGCCGTAGTGAATGATGCTGCCCGCGGGGCCGGCCAGCGGAGGATTGATGCGGTCCAGCGTCGCGGCGAAGGTGCGGACCGCTGGCGCATCGAGCGGCGCCTCGAACGGCAGGTTGGCGGCCGCGGTGGGACGGCCCGCGCTGTCGCTCACCACGAAGGGGATGCCGGTCTGGCGAATCCGGCCCACCAGCTCGAGCAGGATCTCCGTGTCGGCGCCGGGCGTGGGGTCGCTGAGACCTCCCACGAGGCGCCCGAAAATGCGCGAGGTCTCGCGGGCCTCCGCGCGCAGGTGGCTGGCGATGTCCCACGCCTGCCACACGGAAAGCCCCCCGAGCACCACCGCCAGCGCCAGGACGATCTCGACCGCGGCCCGACGCCGGTGCCGGAGCGGGCCCAGAGTCACCGGGCCCGAGCGAGGCGATCGCGCCCCAGGTACGGGACCAGCGCCGGCGGGATGCGGACCGATCCGTCAGGCTCCTGGTTGTTCTCGAGCAGCGCGATCATCGTACGCGGCAATGCTACCCCCGACGCGTTGAGCGTGTGCACGAAATCTGGGCGGCTGTCGGGGCTGGAGCGGTACCGAATATTTGCGCGCCGGGCCTGAAAATCGGTGAAACAGCTAGCGCTGGACGCTTCGAGCCAGGTTCCCACGCCGGCCGCCCAGACCTCCAGGTCGAACGTCTTGGCGCTCGCGAACCCGGTGTCCCCGGCAGCGAGCAGGACCACGCGATAGGGCAGCTCCAGCCGGCGGAGCACCGCCTCCGCGTGCCCCAGCAGCTTCTCGTGCTCGGCGGGTGACTCGTCGGGCTGGCAGAAACGGACGAGTTCCACTTTGTCGAACTGGTGGACCCGAATCAGGCCGCGCGTGTCCCTTCCCGCGGCACCGGCTTCGCGCCGAAAACAAGGGGTGTACGCCACGTAGGCCCGCGGCAGCTCGCTGGCGGCGAGAATCTCGTCGCGGTGCAGGTTGGTTAGCGGCACTTCGGCCGTCGGAATCAGGAACAGCCCATCCTCAGTTACGTACATGTTGCGCTCGAGGTCCGGCAGCTGGCCGGTGCCCTGCGCCGTGGCCGCGTTCACCAGGAGCGGGGGGGATACCTCCACGTAGTCGTGCTCCCGCGTGTGGAGGTCCAACATGAAGTTGATGAGGGCCCGGGCAAGCCGTGCCCCGAGGCCGGTGAAGAGCGGAAAGCCGCTTCCAGCGATCTTGGAACCGCGGGCGAGGTCGAGGATACCAAGGGCTTCCCCCAGCTCCCAGTGCGGCCGCGGGGTGAATCCGAGCGATGCCGGCGTCCCCCACTCGCGCACCACCCGGTTGGCCTCGGCGGCTCCATCGGGTACGTCGTCCAGCGGCCGGTTGGGGATCCGCAGGAGCACCTGCTCCAGGGCTTCCTCGGTGCGCCGAAGCTCCCCATCGAGTGCCTTGATCGTATCGCTGACGGTTTTCAGCTCGGCGATGAGCCCTGACGCGTCGGCCCGGCGTCGCTTCAACTCCGCCACCTGTTCCGAGGCTTCGTTGCGCCGAGCCTTCAACCCCTCGACCCGCTTGATCAGCTCGCGGCGCTTGGTGTCGTGATCGAGTGCCTGTCGGATCAAACCGTCGGCCTGCGGGCCCCGACGGCCGAGGGCCGCCCGGGCCTCGGCCGGGGCCTCGCGCAGCCACCGAATGTCAATCACGGGTCAGGAATCTGGGCGGCCGACGTCGAGGCTCTTGTACCCACAGTTCAGGTTGACGAGCAGCTCCAGCGTGATGCTCCGGGCGGAAAGGTCGAGGCTCAGAACGCGGAACTTGCCATAGCGGGAAACCTGACCGAAGAAAAAGCATCCGCTGATGCTGGTGCGCGAGCGCGCCAGAAACACCTGGTCCGGGGAGACCGCGAGCGCGCTGTCCGACTCGTATCCCTCTGTCGGCGCCATCCTGATCTGGTCGAACGGCTTCGTGGTTCTCTGAACGCCGGGGACAGGGGAAAGTCCCAGGGCGCCGGCCGGGTATACGAGCGTGGCCCCCGCCGCAGTGATGTCGAAAGCGAAGTCAAAATCGGTCGAATCGGTCCTAACCGGCCGCGCGTCAAGCATGCTGTAGCCGCTGGGCAACGGGATGGCCGTACCCGAGAGCGCGTACAAGGTCACGGTATCAATGACGTTGTCCGACGTGGGCGGCCCCAGCAGCGAGTCGCTACAGCCCAGGGCGACGCCTCCCACGGCAGCCAGGGTGCACAGCTGGAGAGAGCGGGCGATGAGGGGACGAAACATCGGTGTGAGGGGAAGGTTAGTGTTCGTGGAAAAGCGGGTCAAGTTACGGCGCCGCCTTGACTTCGGTAATGGCGAGTCCTAGCTTCGCGCGCATGGCGACCATTCGGGACGTGGTCCAGGGGCTCCGAACCCGCGAGGGAGTAGACGCCGTCATCGTCCTGGGTCGCGACGGGCTCACCATTGATGCGGCCGCCTCGGACGGCGTGGACACCGAGGGCCTCGCCGCACTCGTGCCGTCGGTCGTCGCCGCCTGCGCGCGGCTCGGCAACGCCGCCACGCGCGGGGATTTCTCCCTCGGTGCGGTGGAGTACGCCAAAGGGATGGTCGTGGTCGCCACCGTGTCGGCGGAGGCGCTCCTGGCGGTCTTCGTTCGGCCGGGGACGAACATCGGCGCGTTGCTGTACGAGCTCCACCGCCACCGGCCCGCAATCGCGGGACTGCTGTGACGGGCCCGGTGGGTGGCTGGGCCAGCCGGCGGGTTGCTGCAGGGTCGTCCATCGGTCCCACCGTCCAACTGCTCAACCGCCTGGCCGCTTAGTCGTTCTTCGAGGCGTTCATGGCACACTGGGCGGCTATCCTCGCCGGCGGATCCGGCACGCGTTTCTGGCCGCTTTCAACGTCCCGCCGGCCAAAACAGTTTCTTCCCCTCGCCGCCAGCCGCACGCTGCTGGAGCAGGCCGTCGGGCGACTGGACGGCTTGATTCCGGTGGAGCGGATCCTGGTCGTGACCGGCGCCGCCCTGGCGGAAGAAACCCGCCGGCTGCTTCCCGGGGTGCCCCCGGGGAATATCCTGGCGGAGCCACGCGCGGCGTCCACCGGGCCCGCCCTGACCTGGGCGACCGCGGTCGCCGCCCAGCGCGACCCGGAGGCAAGCGTGCTGTCGCTGCACGCCGACTGGTTCGTGGGCGATGATGAGGCGTTTCGGCGGACGGCGCGTACGGCGCTCGCGGCTGCCCAGCGGCACGACGTGTTGGTGACGGTTGGCATCGAGCCCACGCGTCCCGACACGAGTTACGGGTACATCGTGCCGGGGGCCGCGCTCGATGCGAGCGCCCGCCGCGTGGATCGGTTTGTGGAGAAGCCGGACGAAGAGCGCGCCCGCGAACTGATCGAGCGAGGGGCGCTGTGGAACAGCGGGCTGTTTGCCTGGACGGCGGACCGCTTTGCGGCGGAGACGGTGCAATGGGCTCCGGAGATCGCGCCCCATGCCGCCGCTCTTGGTGCGGGAGACGCCGCGACGTTCTTTGCCCGGGTCGCTCCGATCGCGGTGGATGTCTCCCATTTTGAGCGGAGCCAGCGCGTGGCCGTGGTCCCCGGGGCCTTTCCCTGGGACGACGTGGGCACCTGGACCGCGCTCCGACGGGTCCGGGCCACGGACTCCGGGGGGAACGTGCGGGTGGGGCCCGTGTGGGAACGGGATGCCTCCAATTGCGTCATCTGGGCCGACGATGGCCCAGTCGTGGTGGATGGACTGTCTGACGTGGTGGTCGTCCGGGCCAACGGCGTGACACTCGTGACCACGGCTGATCGTGCCACCGAGCTCAAGACGCTTCTCGAGCGGTTGCCCCCGGAGTTCCGGCACCATGCGGACTAGCTTCCGGCCGCACCCGATGATCCTGACACGGGCGCATCCGTCGCTCGCGTGACGAAAGTCTATCTACTGGAGCCGCCGCCGGCGCCGGCCTGGTTCCCGTTCAGCGATTGCCGTCCCATCGCGGAGCTGCGGGCGGGGATCTGGCTGATTCGCGAGCGCTGGGAAGCGATTGCCGACGGACACACGGCGGCGGTGTTCGGCGCCGAGCACCTGCGGGACTTCACGGAGGGCAACGCGCCACCCGTCGGCCCCCGAGCCGAAGTGGAGGGCCCGGCCATGGTGGGGAGATCCGACTTCGCGCCGAGCGGCGAGCCGCCCGATCTGGGAGATCGGCCCGCCCGCCTAGTGAACGACGGTGGAACCGTTGGCTGGTGGGTGCCGGCCGGGCGCCGGTGGACCGGCGATCACGACGATTGGGCGGAGGTGGAGCTGCCGGGTGTCCCCCTGCACGGGGCGCACGATCTGGTCACCGCGCTCGAGCACCTGCTTCAGCCCGATGCGGCGGATTTCGCCCACGAGCGTGGCGACGGCGTGCCGGACGGCTGCACGGTCATCGGTGACCCGGGCGACGTGATCATTCTCGGAGGGCAGGTTGAGCCGGGCGTGATCTTTGACGTGCGCCAAGGGGTCGTGGTGGTGGAACACGGGGCGCAGGTGGCGGCCGGCAGTCGGCTGGAGGGCCCGGTATTCGTCGGGCCGGGCGCGCGGGTGCTGGGTGAGGCGATTCGCTGGTCGGTCATCGGCCCGCACTGCCGAGTTCGGGGCGAGGTGGCTTCGAGCGTCTTCCTCGGGTACGCCAACAAGAGCCACTACGGTTTCCTCGGTCACTCGGTGGTGGGCCAATGGGTCAACCTCGGCGCCGGGACCACCAACTCCAACCTGAAGAACACCTACGGGCCCGTGCGCTTGCGGGTCGGGGCCGAGCAGATTGACACCGGGCGCCAGTTCCTGGGAAGTCTGATCGGTGATCACGTCAAGACGGCGATCGGCACGCTGCTGGACACCGGCTCGGTCATCGGCTGCGGTGCCAACGTGTTCGGCGTCGTCCGCCCGCCCAAGTACGTCCCTCCGTTCGCTTGGGGGGACACCGGCGAACGCGTGGATCGGGATGCCTTTCTCGCTGTGGCCCGCCGAGTGCTGCCCCGGCGCGGGATCGAGGTGACGGCGGCGGTGGAGAAGATGCTGGTAGGGATTTACGACCATGCAACGGCGGGCGTCGGCGGCTGATGATCGCCGATCGGCGCTGGCCATGAACACGAGCGCCAGCAGCTTGCCTCGGGGTGGGCCACCGGAGGCGGCCGGCTTACTCGGCGGGTAACGCTTCGGTTTCGGCGATGGCCACCTTCGGTTCCCATTCTCGCATCATGCCCGCGAAGGCGTGTGCGATCGTGCCGTCGAACTCCGTGCCCGATCGCTCTTCGATATAGGCCAGGACTTTGTCGGGCGGCCACGCGTCGCGATACGGCCGATTGGTTCGCAATGCGTCGTAGACGTCGCACACGTGCACCAGCTTGCTTGCGCGATGGCAGTCCCGTGGGAAGCGAAACGTGGGATAGCCGCCGCCGTTCAGCATGACGTGGTGTTCGTAGGCCACCACAGCCGCGAGGTCGAGGTCTTCTTCGCTGGCCAGGATGAGCTTGGCCCCTTCGGCGGGATGAGCGTTCATCAGGGCCCGTTCGGCCGGGTCGAGCTTGCCCGGCTTCGTGAGGACTTCCTTGGGGATCTTCACCTTGCCCAAGTCGTGGA
>CAZVKD010000209.1:3528-5640 GCA_964627675.1 uncultured Gemmatimonadaceae bacterium | reverse complement strand
GCGTTCTCACCATGGCGCGTGAACGCAGCCCGAGAAGCGCGCGACAGGTGCTGGCCAACGGGACGGTGGCGGGTCTCGCCGCGGTTCTTCTACCGCTGGCGGCCGAACCCGGCTGGCTGGCGCTCGCCGGAGCCCTGGCTGGGGCGCAAGCAGACACTTGGGCGACGGAGTTGGGCGCGTACGCCACCCGGCCACCTCGATTGATCACCACGTGGGCGCCCGTGGCGGCGGGAACGTCAGGTGCCGTGACACCACTCGGCACCCTGGGCGGCGCCGGCGGCGCCGCCGTCATGGCGGCAATCGCGAGACTCACCGGCGCAACCAACGAAGCGGCGATGGCGATCTTTGCCGCCGGCGTGAGCGGTATGCTGATAGACTCGTTGGCCGGCGCCACCCTACAGGCGAGGTATCGCTGTCTTTCCTGCGGTGCGACGCTCGAGCGCGCGCGTGATGGGTGCGGCTCCGCCGCCGTCCGAACCCACGGCATCGCGGGCGTCGATAACGACGCGGTAAACCTGATCGCCACCCTTGCCGGCGCCGTCACCGCCCTCCTCTGGCCCGGGACGGCATGAGGAGTGCCTGGCTTCGCCACGGCGGACGGGCGGATACATTTGGGCCATCGGCGCCGCCCAAGCCGGAGGCCGGATCTGGTGTCTGATGTTGATGTAGAGGTGTTTCGCCAGCTCCTGGGCCGGTTCGCCACGGGAGTGACGGTGCTCACGACGCTCGACCAGGCAGGCCGACCGGCGGGCATGACGGCGAGCTCGCTTGCCGCGGTGTCGCTGGTCCCTCCCTTGCTCCTGGTGTGCGTGGACCGGCGCACGGATTTCCGGCTTTTGCTCGAGCGGGCCCAGCGGTTCGCCGTGAACGTGCTGGCGCGGGATCAGGAGGCACTGTCCCGCCGGTTCGCAACCGACGGTATTGATCGGTTCAGCGGGGTGTCGTGGCATCCCGGGCCCGAAGGGTTACCCGTGCTGGACGGTACCGTGGCCCACATTGTGTGCGAGCAATTCGACCGCCGGGATGCCGGAGACCACACCGTGTTCTTCGGGCGCGTCATGGGCGGGGCGGCGTTCGATCGGGCCCCGCTGCTGCATTTTCGCGGCCGTTATACCTTCACCGGCGAGCTTCCCTGAGCAGCCAGGAGATGCGATGTCGCAACTGACGCGGGCCCTCACCGCGGAGTTTCTCGGGACCTTCACCCTGGTCTTCATCGGCGCCGGCGCCGTCGTGTCCGACAATGCCAGCGGCGGACAAGTCGGCCTGCTCGGCGTGGCCCTGGCCCATGCGATTGCCTTGGCCGTCATGGTCACGGCCGCGCTGCGGATTTCGGGCGGACATCTCAACCCGGCCGTGACGTTGGCCGTGTGGCTGTCCCGCCGCCTGTCCTCATCCAATGCCCTCTTCTATGTGGTCACGCAACTGGTCGCCGCCGTCGTGGCAGCGATCCTGGTCAAGGCCTTATTCCCCGCGGGAGCCGGCGTGCTCACGGCCTATGGCGTGCCGCGGGTTGACGGAGAAGTGTCCCTCGCGCAAGCCATCGTGATCGAGGCCGTGCTCACGTTCATGCTGGTCAGCGCGGTGTTCGGCACCGCCGTTTCCTCGGAGGCGCCCGCCGTCGGCGGCTTCGGTATCGGTCTGGTTCTGCTCTTTGCCATCCTGGTTGGCGGGCCGCTCACCGGAGCCGCCCTCAACCCGGCACGAGCGTTCGGCCCGGCGGTGGCCGCCAACGACTGGTACGCTCAGGTCGCGTACTGGGCCGGACCCCTGCTCGGCGGCGCCGTGGCGTCCCTGGTGTGGTCTCGGGTGCTCCTTCCCCCGGAGGGGCGGTAGCGATTCGGCTCTGGCACGCGGTGCGGGAGCGGGCCTCGCAGGCGGCGGCGCGGCGTGCCCGCCGGCTCGAGCGGGACGGGCGGGCGGCCGCCCACCGCTGGCTCACCTGGGCGGCCGCGCTCGCGCCGAGTTTCGGCCAGGTGCACCGGGACCTGGTGGCCGCTCGACGCCGTGCCGGGGACGACCGCCTGGCCGCGCTCGCCTCGGCCCGGCAGCTGGTGCGCCGCTTCGAGCAGTCGGCCGATGCCTGGGTCACGCTGGGGGACGCCCTCACCGCCG
>CAZVKD010000209.1:0-3518 GCA_964627675.1 uncultured Gemmatimonadaceae bacterium | reverse complement strand
TTCGGCCCGACGATGCGCTCGCTGCCTACGAGCGCGCGCTGTCGCTGGAGGAGCGCCCCGACGCCGCCATGGCCGCCGGAGACTTGTACAGCCGCGCTGGTGAGCATGCCAATGCCGGCGCGCGATACGCCCGCGCCTACGCGGCCGGCGCCGGGCCCGACGCCTTGCGCGCCAACGCCCGAGCGCTCCGTCGCGCCGGTGACACCCTCGCGGCGCTGCGTGCCATCGAGTTGTGGGAACAGGAAACCGGGCTGCGCTGGACGGAGGACTGAGCGGCGACCGGCCGCGGGCTACCTCACGTTCCTGAGGCGCACGAACAGCGAAACGGCGTACGCCACCACCACCACGGCGGTGATCACGTACGCGGCCACCATGAAGGCGCCGTTGTCAGGATACTGCACGCGCCGCCTCCTCGTCGCGGAGCTCTCGAAGAAGTCCCAGCGCGTACCGCTGCGTCAGAAACCCCACGTACAGCAGGGTGAAGACGCCGAACGATACGAGGAGCGTGAGCAGCATCTCCCCGGGAAGGGAGGGCTTCTCCGGCTTCATCAGAACGGGATCGGGATGCAGCGTCCGGAACAGGAACACCGTGAAGTGAATGAACGGCACCAGCACCAACCCCATGATCCCGATGACGGCTGAGTAACGCGCGCGCATCTCCGGATCGGCGAGGGCGCCGCGCAATACCATGTAGCCCACGAACAGCAGGAAGATGAACAACGTGGACGTAAGCCGAGCGTCCCACGTCCACCACGTCCCCCAGATGGGCTTCCCCCAGATGGGGCCCGTGGTCAGCATCACCATGGAGAACGCGATCCCCACCTCGGCCGATGCCGCCGCGGCGACGTCCAACCGCCGATCTCGCAGCCACAGGTACAGGATGCTGAGGACGCCCGTCACGGCGAACGCCAGCAGGGCGGACCAGGCGGCTGGGGCGTGCACGTAGAAGATCTTCTGGGCCGGCCCCTGGAAGCGCTCGATCGGCGTGAACATGAGGGCCCGCACGTACACCGCCGCGAGGGCCACGAGCATCACGCCGGTGAGCAACGTGCCCCGGCGGGCGAACATGAGGGCGCGATCGCGGGGAGTCATTCGTCGAGCGTGGCGGTGAACAGGAGCGTCGAGATAACGAAGAAGACGATGTCGAAGGCGAGCAGCAACCTAAGCCACCCGAGCGCCTCGCTCAAGGGTCGCCCGGCCAGCACGCGAGCCGTCACCTGCACGGCGCCAACGACGGGCGGTACCAGGAAGGGGAGTAACAACAGCGGCAACATCAACTCCGCAAAGCGCGTCCGGACCACCATGGACGAGAGCAGCGTCCCGACGACCACGAACGCGAAGGTGGCCGTGCCGATGACGAGGGTCAGTTCCGGAAGCCGGCGCCACAGCGGAACGTCGTAGAACAGCACGAACAGCGGTACGCTCACGACCTCCACGGCGGCCACGAACGTCAGGTTGGCCACGACCTTGCCGAGAAACACTGCGGTCCGGGGGACCGGCGCCAGCAGGATGCCGTCGAGCGCCCGGTTCTCGCGCTCCATCAGAAACGCGCGATTGAGGCCGATCATGGCGGCGAAGGTGAACGTGACCCAGAGGGCCCCGGGGGCCACGTCCACGGCCCCGACCGCCGTCGGATCCCGGGCGAAAAACAGAACGGCCAGCACCAGCACGGCGAAGGCCAGCGAGGAAACCAGCGCGGTCTTGGTGCGCCACTCCACCGCCAGGTCCTTCAGCGCGATCGCCGTCGCAGCCCGAAGCAGGTCAGCCACGACTCAACACGCTCCGATAGCGAGCGAGCACCTGGTCCGTCCCGCGCCCCGCAACCGGTTCAAGGGCGAGCAATCGCCCGTCCTTCAAGATGCCCACCGTAGTCACCAGATCCATCAACTCGGCAACCTGGTGCGAGGCGATAGCCATCGCGCGACCCCGATCGCGCAGGTCGGCCAGCACATCCAGCACCACGCGGCAGGACGCGTCGTCGAGGCCGGTGAGAGGCTCGTCCAGCAACAGGAGATCCGGGTCGGGCAGGAGCGCGCGCGCGATCGCCGCACGCTGGGTCATGCCGCGGCTGTACGCCGCCACGCGTTCATCGGCCCTGGCGGACAGGCCCAACCGCTCCAGCAGCCCGTCCGCCCGGCTGGCGCCCACGCCGTGCAGCCGTCCAAAAAACCGCAGGTTTTCGCGGCCCGTGAGGACGTCGTAGAGCATCGAGTGATGGGCGACCATGGACACCGAGCCGCGCCGCTCCACGCGGCCGGTACTGGCCCGAAGCAAGCCGGCGAGGATCCGCAGCAGCGTGGTCTTGCCGGCGCCGTTCGGCCCCACCAGCAGAATCGCCTGTCCCTGCGAGATCTCGAGCGTCACGTCGGTCAGTACCCAGCGGTGCCCGTACCGCCGGGAGATGTCCCGGGCGACGAGAACGGGCTCAGCCCGCGGCATCAATGCGAGCGCCCAATTCGTCCAGGTCGAAGGGCTTGATCAGACAACTGCCCCTGGCCAGTCCGAGCGACTCCACGACCGGAGCCATGCTGGCATACGCGGTGGTAATGATGACCGGCAGGCCAGGAATGCGCTCACGCAACTGGCGGACGACTTCGAACCCATCGGTGTCCGGCAGATTGAGGTCCACCACCGCGACATCCGGCGCGAAGGTCGCACCCGTGGCCGCGGCCTCCGCGCCGGTGGACGCGAATGCCAGTTCGTAGCGGCCGCTGAAGAAGCGGCGATACGCGCCCGCCAGCGTCACCTCGTCCTCCACGATCAGGACCTTGCGCCGAACGGCCGGGTTACCCAAGTGGACAGCTCCTCGACGGGGGGAAGGTGGTGGAGGCGGCAAAAGGATGGTGCGGAATATAGCATTGCCAAAACACGCGGGGCCCGGTGGATCACCGGGCCCCAGCAGCCGGTCAAAGCGCCGTTGCCTACGACAGCTTCACAACGTTGGCCGCCTGCAGACCCTTAGGGCCTTCCCGGACCTCGAACTCGACCTGGTCGTTCTCCTTCAACGACCGAAAGCCCTCGGCCTGGATGGCAGAGTAGTGGACGAACACATCCGGCCCGCCTTCGCGCTCGATGAAGCCGAACCCCTTTGCGTCGTTGAACCACTTGACCCTGCCGGTGATGCGGGACATACGTTACACGCTCCTTCGACTGGTGCAGATGTGTTGGACCGGTCCCACGCGAGCCCTCTGCGAAGCTTGTCGTGCGGACGGCTAAGCGGCGCCAGTATAAAGCTCGCTATTCGTAACGTCAACGGCCACCGCAGGTTGGCCGCCCCTTGAGGCCCCCCGATGACCGACCGAATCGCCACGCTGCTCAAAGAAAGGCGCTCGTACGCTCCCCCCGGATCCTTCAAGCACCAGGCCACGGTGCGCTCCACGGCCGTCTACCGTGACGCGGCCCGCGATCGCTTGAAGTTCTGGGCCGCGCGGGCCAAGGAATTGGAGTGGTTCAAGCCCTGGCGGAAGATTTTGGTCTGGAAGCCTCCCCACGCCCAATGGTTCGTGGGCGGGAAGCTC
>CAZVKD010000208.1:0-5646 GCA_964627675.1 uncultured Gemmatimonadaceae bacterium | reverse complement strand
TGAAGTCGGTTGACGCGTGGGTTGATCTGTACCTTGGCGAGGGCTTCTGCGAGGCGCCCGCGCTGCCGGGCGGCCCAGCGGTCAACGACAACGCCATGCTGGATCAGGCCATTACCAAGCTCGCGGCGGCCCGGGACCTGGCCCAGACCAGCGGCCTGACGGACTACGTTCGCTGGAACAACGCGGGCCTGGCGCGCGCGAACCTGCTCCGCGGCAACTATGCCGCGGCGGCGACGGCGGCCGGGCTCGTGCCGGATGGCTGGTCGAAGATGGCCAAGTTCTCCGGCACCAGTTCACCGCAGTACAACGACGTCGTGTTCTTGAATACGGTCGGCTTCAACAAGGCTGCCGGGATGCGCGAGAAGTGGTGGCCGCAGGTGGATACGATCGCCGGCTTCTACCGCGACCCGTGGACCGGGGAACTGGACCGCCGCGTGCCCATCGTGCACCCGCCGAATTCCAAGGGCGTGGATGGCAACACGCAGCACTACAGCCAGTACAAGTACAAGACGAGCGGCGACGACATCCCGATCACCGACTCCCAGGAAATGCGGCTGATCGAGGCGGAGGTGGCCTGGCGCAACAACGACCTGACCACGGCCATGGCGAAGATGAACGCGCTTCGGGCCGCGGCGGGGTTGAGTTCGCTTCCGCCCACCACGAGCTCCGCGACGGTGTTCAACTACCTGCTCAACGAGTACTTCGCCGAGCAGTTCATGGAAGGTCACCGCCTGACGCACCTGCGGCGTTTCAACCTGCTAGGAGCGTATCTCGGGGCCGGGCGGCTGGCGAAATGGCCGCTGTCCCAGTTCGAGGCGCTGTACAACACCAGCATCGAGGACATCATCACGGCGAGGTGCGCGCCGCTCACGTGACCCGGGGGCGGCGTCGCCCAGCCGGCGATCACGGCGAGCGCGGAGCGGTTCCGCGCTCGCCGTGATCGTCTCGGGGCCCTGGGGCCCGTTTCCGCAGATGGGAGGGTCATGACGCACCGTTTGTATCACGGATTGATCGGTCTCGTTGCTCTGGCGCCCCTTCGGCTGGGAGCCCAGGTGCAGGTCACCGACTATGTGCGCGCCGAGCAGTTCCTGTCGTGGCATGTCCGTTCACTGGTCGCGCACGCCGACGTGCAGCCGCGGTGGCTCGAATCGGATCGGTTCTGGTTTCGCGACCGGCTTGGGGAGGGGTTCGAGTTCGTCGTGGTTGATCCCGCCGCAGGAACCCGGCGCCCGGCCTTCGATCACGCCCGCGTTGCCGCCGCGCTGTCGCTGGCGGCCGACACGTCGTTCGAGGCGCACCGGCTGCCCTTCAGGGAATTCAAGTTCGCGCCCGGGGGCCGCGCCATTCGATTCGAGTTCAAGGATCGGCGGGCCTGGAGCTGCGATATCAACGCGTATCGCTGCACGCGGCTGGACAGCGCGGTGCTGGATAGCGTGACCGAGGTGCGCTCGCCGGACGGCCGGTGGGTGGCCTTTGCTCGGGATCATAACCTCTGGGTTCGGTCTCTGGAGACGGGCCAGGAGCAGCGGCTCAGCGATGACGGTGAGCCGTTTTACGGGTACGCGGTCAACGACTATTGCTGCAACCAGGTGACCGCGCCCCGGGCGGGACGCGGGCGCCGTCCGATTCTTGTCTGGTCTCCCGACTCCCGGCGCATCGCCACCCACCGCCTGGACCAGCGACACGTAGCGGAACTCCATTTGCTGGAAACGGCCAAAGGCCGTCCCGTCCTCCACACCTATCGCTACGCCCTTCCCGGCGATTCGGCGGTGCCGAGATTCGAGCTGCACATCTTCGACCTGCCGTCGCGCACCAGGGTGCGCGTAGATGCGCCGCCGCAGCAAGCGGTGAACACGTCGTGCTGCGGCTACCTGGCGGACACGGTCTGGAAGGATGTTCGCTGGGGGAGCGACAGCGGCGAGCTCTTCTTCACGCGTGGCCGCCGGGACTTCCGCAAGCTGGAACTCGTCTCGGCAGACGCCTCGACGGGTGCCACTCGCGTGATCCTCGAGGAGGCGGGCAAGACGTTTCTCGAGCTGAACACTCGCTCGGGCGGCATTCCGAACTGGCGAGTATTCAATCAGAACCGCGAGGTCATCTGGTTTTCCGAGCGCGACGGGTTCGGCCACCTCTATCTGTACGACGCCCGCAGCGGGGCGCTCAAGAATCGGATCACCTCAGGCCCCTGGTTGGTGGTTGATCTCCTGTTGGTGGACGAGCGGGACCGCTTGGTGTACTTCACGGCGGTCGGTCGCGAGCCGGGCCGTGACCCCTACCTGCGTCACCTGTACCGCGCATCCCTCGACGGGGCCAGGATCGAGCTGCTGACGCCGGAGCCGGCCGACCACGAGGTCACACCGTCGCCGTCGGGTCGGTACTTCGTTGACCAATACTCCAGGCGCGATACCATCCCGATCGCCGTGGTGCGCTCGGCCGACGGCCGAATCGCCCAGCGCATTGCCGTGGGGGACGTGTCGCGGCTTCAGGCAGCCGGCTGGCCTTGGCCCAGGCCCTTCGTCGCAAAGGCCAGGGACGGGATCACCGATCTGTACGGGTATCTCTACGTGCCGTCGCAGTTCGACGCGGGCCGCCGCTATCCGGTCATTGACTACATCTATCCCGGTCCCCAAATCGGGCCCATCGGCTTTCGAAGCTTTTCCACGGGCGCCCGCGGTAACCTGCAGGCGCTCGCCGAACTCGGGTTCATCGTGGTCACCGTAGACGCGCTGGGTACGCCCCTGCGGGCCAAGAGCTTCCATGACGCGTACTACGGAAACATGGGTGACAACGGTATCGCCGACCACGTGGCGGTCCTGAAGCAACTGGCGGGACGGCACCCGCAGATGGACCTGGATCGGGTGGGGATCTTCGGGCACTCCGGCGGCGGGTTCTCATCCACCGCAGCCATCCTGCGATTCCCGGCGTTCTTCAAGGTGGCCGTGTCGTCCGCCGGGAACCACGACAACCGCAGCTACGACTACACGTGGGGTGAGAAATACCAGGGGCTCCTGCAACCCCGGCCCGACGGCTCGGACAACTTCGATTCTCAGGCCAACCAGTTGCTCGCTGGCAATCTGCAGGGGAAGCTCCTGCTCATGTACGGGACCCTGGACGACAACGTGCATCCCAATGCCACGCTGCTGCTGATGGATGAACTCATCAAACGGAATAAAGACTTCGACCTCGTCGTCCTGCCGAACCGCAATCACGACTATGCCAACGAACCGTACGTTATCCGCCGCACGTGGGACTACTTCGTCCGGCACCTGCTGAGGGCCGAGCCGCCGCCCTATGAGATCAAGCCGGCTCCCGAGCCCATGTGAGCTGCATACCGTGAGCCGATTGTGCAAGCCGTTCCTGGCGGTACTCCTCACCATCGGGTGCCGACCCGAGCCGGCCTACGAGCCCGGGATGCCGCTCGGCGGCCTGACGGCCCCGCAGCTCGAGCGCTTCCGGGCCGGTGCAGCGATGTTCGACCGACGATTTGCGCCTGAGGACGGGCTTGGTCCGCTCTTCAACCAAGATCGTTGTAGCTCATGTCACGACCTGCCGGCCCTCGGCGGGACCGGCGTCGAGCTGGTCGTCAAAGCCACCCGATGGGTGCCTCCCGCGACCTGCGACATTTTGGCTTCCGAAGGGGGGGACAACTTCCAGACGCACGCCACCCCGGCGCTTGCAGCGCTTGGCGTAAAACGCGAGTTCGTCCCTCCCTCGGCCAACGGACTCACCCGTCTCGTGCCGCCGGCGCTCTTCGGCTTAGGGTTGATGGATGCGATTCCTGAGGCTGCTCTGGAGGCGCTCGCCGACCCGGATGATCGCAACGGGGACGGCGTTTCCGGACGGCTGGGGCGCACGACCGACGGCAGAGTGGGTCGCTTCGGCCAAAAGGCCGACGTGGCTACCCTCGTCGAGTTCGTTGACGCGGCCCTCCGAACGGAACTCGGGCTGACCACAATGCTTCACCCGGCGGAGGAAACGATCAACGGGCGGCCGATCCCCCCAGCGGCCGATCCTGTTCCCGATCCTGAGGTGGATTCCACGCTCTGGCTCCTGGCCGATTTCGTCCGCTTCCTAGCGGCCCCTGCGCCGGCGATCCCCTCATCGAAGGCGGAACGAGACTCGATCCGACGGGGCGAAGGCATTTTCCGGCGCGTGGGCTGCCCAGCCTGTCACGTCCGCGAGCTGCGCACCGGCCCCAGCGCGGACCCCGCGTTCGACCGACAACCGGTGCCGCTGTATTCGGACATGCTCCTGCACGATCTGGGACCGGGCCTGGCCGACATCTGTGCGCCTGGCGCCACACCGTCGGAACTCCGCACGGCTCGCCTGGCCGGCGTCAGGTTTCGTCTGGCGCTCCTTCACGACGGTCGGGCCAGCACGTTCTCCGAGGCGATCCTGGCGCACGCCGGCGAAGCCGCCGCCAGTCGCGACGCTTTTGGGAGACTGGGGCCGGGCGAGCAGGCCTACTTGGTCAAGTTTCTGTCCGTGCAATGACCCCTGGACCGCGAACCAGCGCCCGCCGACGCTCTGAAGGGCCGAGTCACCAGTCGCTGAGTCGCGACCTCACTCGTCGTCCAACCCGCACGCGAGCCAGAGCCGGTGCAGATGCTCCGGGATCGGCAGCGTCGTTTCCCTTCCGGGCTCCTGCGGCGCCGGTGCCTGCGGCTCTCGCTCAGCCACGGCCGCGGCGGCTTCGGCCTCCTTCAACTGAGCGGATCGGCGCTCCACAAAGCGGATATCGGGGGCCATTGACCCTTCCTCACCGGTCACCCGTATCCTAGCGGTCCGGCCATGAACTGCCGGTGAACACTGGTTGACGGTTTTCTGTGATGGGGCTTCACGGCTTCCTCACGCTGCCTTCACGCCGCCTGCCGTAGCTGACCGGTAGCGTTCAGACGGGACTCCACGGAGGAGGTTCGTTATGCCCCCGCTCAGCGTCCTCGCCATCATCGGGATCGCCGTCGCGCTGGTCACCGTGGCGATGATCGCCGAAGGCCTGGCACCGTTCGCCCCGCGCACGACGGGCAAGCTCACCGGCGCCGCCCAACAGTTTTGTACCACGGCGTGCCGCCTGTCCGACGGCACCTGCCCTCTCCCCAATAGCGCCGCATGCCCGCTCTGGAAGTTCATCGGCGCGAAGCTCTCCACGGGCATCCGTGTGGACCCGTCGGTTTCAGTGGGGCCCGGGCCGTCGCGGGGTGAGACGGCGGCGCGTTGACGGACCCCCGCTCTCGCTCCCGCCGGGCACGTGCTGGTGGGAGCGATGCCGGTCCGCGAGGGCTGCTAGGGTACGAGTTCGAACGCGGGGATATGACTCGGCCGCACCAGGCCAAAGTGCCGCCGATCGGTCGTGAGGATCCCTATCACGCCCAGCCGCTCCGCCATTGCCACGATTGAGGCATCCACGAAGCCAAGGGGTGTGTCCAGATATGCGGCCATAAGGCTCGCCGCGCGGGCGTAGTCCTGGTCTTCCAGTTCTCGGATCACGAACTCGCCTCTCGCCACGCTGGCGAGGAAAGCCTGCTCCGCGTGGGCCCCGATCTGGCGCCCGAGGAGATAGCACACCTCCACCACGACGGGGGCGGGCACGACAACTGTGTCCCCGTGTTGCTCCCACGCGGCCCGCGCCCGCGCGTGCCACTCATC
>CAZVKD010000207.1:0-5649 GCA_964627675.1 uncultured Gemmatimonadaceae bacterium | reverse complement strand
AGCGCGGGTCGCCGAACGCATCGCCCGGCACCAGGGCCACGCCCTCGTCCGCCATCAGGCGCTCGCAGAACTGCGCGGCGGACGTGATGCCGCCCGGTGAAAAATAGGAATCCACGCGGAAGAAGAAGTAGAACGCGCCCAGCGGCTCCACGAATTCCACACCCGGCAGGTAGCGCCGAAAATGCTGCACCACCATGTCGCGGCGGTTGCGGAACGCCTCCACCATGTGCGCCACATCCGCTTCGATCCGCTCGTCGCCGAACGCCGTCACGGCCGCCCACTGGGCGGGATGGTTGGCCCCGCTGGTCACGTGGGTCTGCAAGGCGGACATCGCCTTGGCCACGGGCCCCGGCGCGAGCGCGAGGCCAATCCGCCACCCGGTCATGGCGTACGCCTTGGACGCGCCATAGATGACGATCGTCTTCTCGAGCAGGTCGTCGGGAAGATCGAGCACCGAGGGCGCGGGCCCCGACCCGTAGTGGATGCGCCGGTAAATCTCATCCGAGATCAACCACAGGCCGTGCTGCCGCGTCCACTCCACGATCGCCTTCAGCTCCGCTCGGGTGTAGACCGCCCCCGTGGGATTCACCGGCGAGCAGAGAATCAGGCCCGCGGTGCGCGTGTCGCGGTGTTTCTCGAGCGCCCGCACGTCCACCTTGAGACTCCAGTCAACGTCGCCCGGCACCGGCACGGGCTCGGCGCGCGCCAGGTGGACGATCTGGGGATAGGAGACCCAGGCGGGAAACGGAATCAGCACCCGGTCTCCCGGCCCGAAGAGCGTCATGCACGCGTTGAAGATGGACTGCTTGGCTCCCGTGGACACCACGATATTGTCGGCGTTGACCGGCCGGCCCCCGGACAGGAGTGACAGGTGTCTCGCCGCGGCGGCCCGGAGGTCCAGGATCCCGGCCGAGGGCGGATACCTGGTCTTTCCCTGCTGGATGGCCCGAATGCCGGCGTCGGCCACGGCCCGCGGCGTGTCGAAGTCGGGCTCCCCCGCGGAAAGATCAATCACGTCATCTCCCGCCGCCCGCCGGCGCTGCGTCTCCTGGTTGATGGCCATCGTCTCCGACGGCCGGAGGTGTTCGAGATTCTTGGAGAGCCGCACGGTCATTGCTCGCTCACGGTTCCAGGTTCACGGCGTAGGTGGTGACAAACTCGATGAACTTCGAGACGGCGACGATGTTCGCTCCCACGTAGCGGATGGTGTGCGCGTCGGTGCGCTCCACGATCGGCAGATACGCCAGCATCTCCGCGGGCCGATAGAATCGGAAACGCACGTCCAGCGTGACCGGGGTGCGCAGCACATAGGGGGGAATCTCGGCTCGCCGGCGCACGCCAGCCGCGGTCTTCTCGCGAATGAGCCGCGCGGCGGCCTCCGGGGTGAGCGTCCGGGCCGAATGAAAACTGTAACTCCATTTCACCACGGCGCCCTCCATGTCCCCCACGGCGGCCCGCACTTCCGCAACTGCCGCATCGTCGCCCGAGACCATCACCACCGGCACCCCGTAGTGCCCGGCAATGGCGGCGTTGATGGCGCCCTCGGTCACGGAGCGCTGGTTCAGCCGCACGTCCTGGAGTCGGGCCGACGCGATGGTATGCGCCCGAACGCCCAGCGGGTTGGCCACGCTCGCATGATAGCCAATGAACACCGCGGCGTGAAACGTGCTGTCGATGCCCTGCATCATCATGAGCGGGCGGGGCCAGGACCGCACGATCGTGACGTCCACGGGCAGCTCGTCAATCAGCAGGTTCTCCCCGTTGCCGTGACTGTCGGCGATCACGATCTCGGTGGCGCCGGCCTCGCGCGCGCCCTCGATCGCCGCTCGAACCTCGGCCGTCATGATGCGGCGAAATCGCTCGTACTCGAACCCGCCGGGCCCGAGCTGGTCCCCCGTCACGACGCCGGCCACGCCTTCCATGTCCGCCGAAATGAAAACCTTGAGCGGCCGCTGCTGGCCATGCCCGACCCCGGGCCAGACGATCAGCGCGACGACGGCCGCGGAGCGCCACACATTCATGGGTGAATGACTCCGTATCGCTTGAGGACCTGCACCGTGGAATCGAGCGGCAGGGCCGCGGCGGTCGCGCGCAGCCCCCGGACCGTGGTGGCGAAGAACAGGGAGTTGTAGATCGCTTCTTCGGTGGCTTCGATCACGGCCTGGAACAGCGGACTCACCGCGTCGTTGCCCAGCGGGGGCGCGGCGGCGAGGCGCGACACCGGTACCGTGCTGAACGCGATCACGTAGTCGCCCGACCCGTTGCTCATCGAGCTCCCGGTGCGCGCAAGCCCGGCGAGGGCGCGCCGGGCCAGTCGCTCCAGGTTGCGATGCTCCAACGGCGCGTCCGTGGCGACGACGATCATGATGGACCCGTCGGCGCCGGTCCCCACCTGGTCCTTCAGGTAGTAGCGCCCCAGCTCCTGCCCCACCGGCGCCCCCCGAATGGTCAACACGCCGCCGTAGTTCGACTGCACCAGCGCCCCGACCGTCCAGCCGCCCAGCGACGCGGGCAACCGGCGACTGGATGTCCCGATCCCACCCTTCCAGCCGAACGCCACGGTGCCCCGCCCCGCCCCCACGCTCCCCTGTTCCACCGGCCCGTCCCGGGCCTCCGCGATGGCCCTGAGCACGTCGCCCTCCGTGATCGGCCGCCGCCGAATGTCGTTCAGCAGACCGTCGTTCGTCTCTCCCACCACGACATTGATTGACCGGGCCGATTCGTTGCCGGGGAGCGACATCAGGTAGGTGAGCGTGGCGTCGGCCGCGCGGGCCACGCAGAGGGTGCAGGTCAGCACCACGGGCGATTCCAGTTCGCCCAACTCCTGGACCTGGGTAAAGCCCATGAGCTTGCCGAAACCGTTGCCCACCGCGACGGCGGCGGGGACCTTGTCGCGGAAGACGTTCCCCGGGTGCGGCAGTACGACCGTGACGCCGGTATTGATGGAATCGCCGCGCGCGACCGTGGCATGGCCCACGCGAACCCCGGCCACGTCGGTAACCGCATTGTGCGGACCGGGCGGCAACACACCCACCGTCACGCCCAGGGCACGCGCGCCGACCCGTTCCTGCCCCCTGCCCTCCGCTGCAAGGCTCAACGCGAGCAGGCCGAATCCAACTGAACGACTCAGAACTGAAGCTCGCATCGTGATCGAATTTACCTTGCGATCACCGCCGCCGCTGTTCCCCCCGCGCCGCACGGCTCACGCCGCGCCCCCCCCGGGATCCCACGACCGTACTTCGCTCGCGATGACTCCGGCCAGCGCGACCAGGCCCACCAGATTTGGGATGGCCATCGCGCCGTTCATGACGTCGGCGAGGCTCCACACGCTCTGGAGCGAGACCGTGGCCCCGACCACCACGGCGCCGACCCACGCGACGCGATACGGTGGGATGACCCAGCGGCGGCCGCCCAGAAACTCCACGCACTTCTCGCCATAGTACGCCCAGCCCAAGATGGTGGAATACGCGAACAGCGCGAGCCCGATCGCCACGACCGCCCCGCCCCACCGCCCCGGCAATCCGGCGCTGAACGCCTGCGTGGTGAGGTCCGCCCCCGTCGCTCCGGTCTTCCAGGCCCCTGTTGCGATGATCACGAACCCCGTCACCGAGCACACGATCAGCGTGTCAATGAACGTCTGCGTCATCGAGACCAGTGCCTGCGTCACGGGATGGCGCGTCTGCGCCGCAGCCGCCGCGATTGCCGCAGACCCCAGGCCGGATTCGTTGGAGAACACGCCCCGCGCCACGCCGAACTGGATGCCGTCACGCACCGTCGCCCCGAGGAATCCGCCCACCGGCGCGGCCGGGCTGAACGCGTCTCGCAGCACGTAGGCGAAGATGGCAGGCAGACCGCGCCAGTTGATCAGCAGAACCACGAGCCCGGCGGCCATGTAGAACACGATCATGACGGGAACGAGCACTGCGGTGACCCGCCCGATGGACCGAATGCCGCCGAGAATGACCAGCGCCGTGAGCCCGGCCATGGCGGTGCCGGACGCGACGCGCGACACGCCGAAACTCGCCTCCAGGGCATCCGCCACGGAGTTGGACTGCACCATGTTGCCGATCCCGAACGCGGCCGCGGCGCCGAAGAGCGCGAAGGCGACCCCCAGGGCCTTGCCCAGCGCCCGATGACGCAGCCCGCGGGACAGGTAGAACATGGGCCCGCCGATCATCTCCCCGCGCTCATCGGACTCGCGGAACTTCACTGCGAGCACCGCCTCCGAGAACTTGGTCGCCATCCCCACCAGTCCCGTCACCCACATCCAGAACAGGGCGCCGGGGCCGCCGGACGCGATGGCCGTGGCCACCCCCGCGATGTTGCCGGTCCCGACGGTCGCCGCCAGCGCCGTCATCAGCGCTTGGAAGTGCGAAATGTCCCCGGCCGCATCCGACTCCCGCCGTTTCACGAACGCAAGCCACATCGCGTGGCCCAGCTTTCGGAATTGAAGAAACCGGAGCCGAATCGTGAGGTACAATCCGGTACCGACCAGGAACACCAGCATCGGCGGCCCCCACACGACGCCGGAGGCACGCGAGAGGATTTCGGACATGGCCGTCAGGATCTCCGGTTGCCCTCGAGTCGGGCCGAAGGTAGCCTACCCTGGAGTGCCGTGCTACAACGCTTTTTGACAACCGAGGGATTCGTGTCCTGGCGATTCACTCCCGTATTCGACGCGGCTCACCGGGCGGCCCTGGAGGCCGGCAAGCCGCTGGTGTACGTCTGCCCGCCGGCGGCGTGGCCCGTCGTGCCGCTGTTCGCTCGGTTCGGTGGGGCCGAGGGACGCCATCCGCATACCGTGGTCATCGTCCCCGACGCCGGCCTGGCGGGCGATCTGGCGCAGGCCCTGCGCCCGCTGCCCGCCCTCGCCCCGCTTCACCTCGCCACCGGCCTTGCCCGCACCGCAACGCTCCTCACCGCGGCGCCGCCCGCGACCCTGATCGCGACGCCGAAGGACGCGCTCGACCTCGTCGCCCGATCCGCGCTCAAGCTGCGCGACGTGGTCCGCGTCGCGGTCGGCTGGCCGGAGTGGTCGCTCCATCCGAGCGAGGCGACTGCCCTCGATACGCTCCTGGCGGAAAGCGGCCGCGCGCAGCGCATTGTCCTCACGCAGGATGACTCGGCGATCACCGACTTCCTCGCGCGGCACGCCCACCGCGCGCCGGCGCTGGTTGCGGCCAGGCTTCCGGAGTCCCCGGTGGGCCCCGCCCGCTACCTGACGAGCCCGCTCGCGCAACGCGTCCGATGCCTCGCGGGCGTGCTCGACGCGGCCAATCCGCCCACCGCCCTGGTGTGGGATCCCTTGGACCTCACCGCGCCGCTCGGGCCCCTGCCCGCCGGCGTGCAGCGGCTCGAGGACGGCGCGAGCGCCCAGTTCGCGGTGGCCCTGGACCTGCCGGATGCGACCACGTTCGCCGCGCTCCGCCAGGCAGCCGCGGACCTCGTCGTCGTACTGGGCGCCGCGCAGGTTCCCTACCTGCGGAAGCTGGCGCACCCGTTGCGCCCGTGTCGCGTGGCCGGGGCCGCCGACGAGGCGCGGGGCCGATGGCTGGAGCTGCGGCGCGAACTGCGGCGGCAACTCACCGAAGGGGACGTCACGGGCGCGCTCCTGGCGCTCGAGCCGCTGTTCGACGAGTTCGATCCGGC
>CAZVKD010000206.1:1384-5670 GCA_964627675.1 uncultured Gemmatimonadaceae bacterium | reverse complement strand
CGCGCTGGTTGGGCGCGGCCCGGCTACCCTTCACTGATGCCTGGTGCCCGCCAGGCCGGGAACCGGGACACGGGCGGCCAGTTCAAGTCCCTGATGAAGCGTGCGCCCGGCGCTCGTCAGGGTGGCACCGGAGCCCCCCGCCATGCTGGCGGGCACCACCTGGTTCTCGAAGTCGAGCCGGAAGGCGGTCGCCTCGACGCTGGCCCCCGAGGGGAACCGTGCCCGCAAGCCGAGTTCGTGGTTCCAGCTCAGTTCCGGATCCAGTTCGACCGCGTTTCCCGTCGTGTTGTCCAGTACGTCCTCGACCCGCGGCGGCGCGAAGCCCCGGTGCGCGCCGGCGAACAGGGTAACGCCCCCACCGAGGCCGTAGATCACGCCGAGCCCGGGGATGAGTTGCGTCAGGTCAGTGGCGCCGAACACGTCGGGCTCCGCCAGCACATTGATCCGCTCGTAGCGTACGTGCTCGACCCGCAGTCCTGGCGTCACCGACCAGCGGCCCAGGTACCAGCGGTTCTGCACGAAGGCCGAGTAGGCCCGCGTGGTGCGAACGTTGTCCTCGAACACGCCCGCGCCGGGGTTGGTGGGGTCGCCCACCGACCGGGCGGTCGGCGAGTCGCCGTTGACCTGGCGGCGCTCCTGGCGCTCGTCGTGCACGCGCACGCCCGCCTCCAGCAGGCTCGAGTGGCCGAACGCCGACCAGGTCGCCCGCACGCGCGGCTCGGCCCCCCACACCATGTACCGGCGAAGCCTGCCCTGGTTACCGCAGCTGGTGTTGAGATTCTGCATGCCCCCGCACGCGGGGTCGGACGCGTCGTTGGGACGCTGCTCGGAGTTACTGGACTGCCGCCACCAATCGCGATGCACTCCGTAGCCATACACCGTCGTGAGCAGGGACGCGCCGCGGCCAAGGTCGAGCCGATCCGTGACCGACGCCCCCCAACGGTCCAGCAGCATCGAATCGTTCCGGAAGGGGTTGGCGCGCGGATCCGCGGCCCACTCGGCCTCGGTGAGCCCCGAATACGTCACGTTCGAGCGTTCGCGGTACGCGTTCCCGCGGACGGTGACGGTGTGTCCGCGGCCGAGGAACAGCGTGGACTTCGCCGTGGCGTCGTCAATCCGAGATCCGGTGTTGGCCCGCGCCCCGGCGCCGGACTTGTGGTCGAGGTTCACCAGCGCTCCCACCGGCCCCCAGGTGCCCCCGAACCGCGCGATGGCGCTGCGGTAGTCGCGGCCCCCGCCCGAGACTGTCAGCATCCCGGAAGGCCGCGCGGGGATCGCCGGCGTCACGTAGTTGATCACGCCGCCGATGGTCTGGGGTCCGAACAGGATCTGGCCTGAGCCCTTCAGCACTTCGATCCGAGTGAATCGGTCCACCGGGGGATGGTAGTAGCTGGCGTTGTCTCCATACGGAGCGAACGTGAGCGGAATCCCGTCTTCGAGCAGCAGTACCTTGGTTGACCGCGTGGGGTTCAGCCCGCGAATGCCGATGTTGGGACGGAGCCCCAACCCCTCCTCCTCGCGCACGTGGACGCCCGACGCGCGGCGCAGAACCTCGTTGACGGTGAGCACGTGCCAACGCGAGATGGATTGGGCGTCAATCAAGACGGCTGACCCGGGGATGACAGCCAGGGCATCGGCGGTGCCCACCACCTGGACCTCGGCCAGCCGGATGGTATCTCGTGGCTCTCCGGAGGGCGCTTGAGCCGCGAGCGCCTCCGCACCACGGATCAGAAGGCTCAGGAGAACCAGCGACAACGGACTGACAGGCGGCGAGACCAATCGAGATCGGGACACAGGAACAGGTTCAGGACGGCCCCAGGGTACGCGTTGGAAGAGGCCGGGTCAATCCGTACTTGTGTGGAACACCCGGACCGTAGTTATACGGACGCGCTACGACCTCATCGTCTGCCACGAGGCGCACAAGCTCTCGGCCACGTTCTAACAAGCCCGACAACTTCATCCTCGCGCTGGTCGCGTTCCTGGCCGGCGACCGCCACCGCGTGTCGCTACCTGCGCCGCCCCTTCCGGCGCGGTCACGGTCCGGCGGCCGCGGGTCGCTTGCCATTTCACGGCGTGAATGATTATCACCCACGTCGTGAAAACTCTTCCCCGCCTGGTCGAGTCTGCCTTGGTCGAGTGCCTGCGGCTGATGCCGGCCGTCGTGGTCACCGGCGCCCGGCTCGCGGGCGCGATGGCATTGGGCGCGAGTGCGCTGGCATGCGTGGAGGCGTCGCTGCCGCTGGAGATGACGGGCGTGGAGTGGCGGCTCGATTCCATCGTGACCCAGAGCGGGACCATCGAGGCCGCCGTCTCACCGGCCCCCGCCACCCTGCAATTCCTCTTCGACGTCGAGCATCACGACCGGGGCATCGTGAGCGGCGCGGGCCCGTGCAACCGGTACTCGGGCGAGTATCGGGCGTTCGGCCAACGGGGCCTCACCATCGGCAACGTGCAGCGGACCCTGATGGCCTGCGGGGACGCGCGGGACGACCTGGAGACTGCCTTCCTCCCGCGGCTCCCGGATGTGGATTCGTATGCGCTGGAGGACGGCAGCCTGATCCTGAGTACGGCGTCGCAGGACCGGCTGCATTTCCGCGCGCCGTAGCGGACCGAGGGTGGCGGATCGGACCACCCTCGACGACCCCTGCGGCCCCGCCGAACCTGGACGGACACGTCGCGGCACTGCTCAGGGCCCGCGTCCCGATCACCAGGCGGACCTCACCCGGGTCCCGAGACGTCTACGCCCGGACCGGTGGCCGCCGATCGAACCACGGCGCCGCCCGCTCCAACTGCCCCGCCAGGCGAAACAGCGTCGCCTCGTCGCCGAAGCGCGCCGCGAAGTGCATCCCGATGGGCAACCCTTGCGCGTTCCAGTGCAGCGGCACGGACATGGCCGGCTGGCCGGTCACGTTGAACACGGGCGTGTAGGGGATCCAATCGAACGTGCGCGCGGCCATGGGCCCGACCACCCCCAGCGCCTTCAGCAACCACCCCGCGTTCATCCGGCCCACGATGCGGAGCACCGCCCGCTCCGCGGCGCTCGGTTGCAGCGCCCCGATGGGCACGGGCGGCCCGGCGAGCGTGGGCGTGAGGAGCACGTCGTACCGCTCGAAAAACCGCGCGATCTCGCGCGACGCGAGCTGGAGGCGGCGCGCCGCCACCGCGTAATCCCCCGCGCTCATCGCCCGGCCCAAGAGGCCAAGCGCGTAGGTCGCGGGCTCGAAATCGCCCGCCCCCGCCCGCCGGCCCGCCAACGCCGCCACCCACTCGATATCCGCGCTCGCCTCCCCCATGAGCACGGTGAGGAACGCGAGAGCGAAGGCCTCGCCGTCGAGCGCCGGGGCGGCCTCCTCGACCTGATGCCCCAGCCGCTCGAGCAACGCGGCCGCGGCGCGCACGCCGGCCACGCAGTCCTCATGCACGCGCTGCCCCAGGAGAGGCCGCGTGGTGAACGCGATACGGAGCCGCCCCGGGTCCGTCGTGACCTCGCTGAGAAACGGACGCTCCAGGTGCGGCGCCGCATACGGCGCGCCCACGTCCGCCCCCTGCAATACGTCCAGCATAGCGGCGCTGTCCCGCACCGAGCGCGTCACCACGTGCTCGAACGCGAACCCGTGCCAGACTTCCCCGAGATCCGGCCCCGTCGGCGTGCGCCCGCGCGTCACCTTGAGACCGAAGAGCCCGCAACACGAGGCGGGAATCCGCAACGAGCCGCCCCCATCGCCCCCGCCGGCGAGCGGCACCATGCCCGCCGCCACGGCCGCCGCCGCACCGCCGCTCGAGCCGCCGGGCGTGCGGCTCGGGTCCCAGGGATTGCGACAGGGGCCGAACAGCTCCGGTTCGGTCACGGGAAGGATTCCGAGTTCCGGGGTGTTCGTCTTGCCCAGGATGACGACGCCGCTACCGCGGTACCGCCGCACCGTCTCGCTGTCGCGCGGCGCGGGAAGGTCCTTCAGGAGTCGTGTGCCGCAACTGGTGGGCACGCCGGCGTACATCGAGAGAAGATCCTTGAGCAGGAACGGAACGCCGCGGAACGGGCCATCCGGCAGCCCACGCGCGATCTCCCCGCGGGCACGGTCGTACATCCTGACCACGACGGCGTTCAGGCGGGGATTCAACGCCTCGACGCGTGCGATCGCTTCTTCGAGCAGCTCGGTGGCGCTGACCTGTCGCGTACGCACCAGTTCGGCCAGGCCGAGGCCGTCGTACTTGGGGTATTCTGGGAAGCCGGGCATTGGGGAAGGATGGGAAGGTTGGGAAGGTTGGGAAGGATGGCAAGGTTGGGA
>CAZVKD010000206.1:0-1284 GCA_964627675.1 uncultured Gemmatimonadaceae bacterium | reverse complement strand
AAGGTTGGGAAGGTTGGGAAGGATGGCAAGGTTGGGATGGGTCTGGCGGTCGCGTTGCGCGGCGAGGCGAGGGGAATCTAGGCCTCCGCTACCTCCAGAACCTTCCCCAACCTCACAAGCTTCCCAACCTTCCCAACCTTCACAACCTTCACATCCTTCCCAACCTTCACAACCTTCACATCCTTCCCAACCTTCCCCACCCGGGTCACAGATACCGCGCCACCGCCATCGTGATCACGGTAACCGACAGCAAGACGGCCACCACCCGTCCTGCGACGGCCGACCGCCGCCGCAGCGCTTGCACCTCGGCCATCTTTCCGTCGCGTTCCGGCCCCTCGGGCAGTTGCGCGGCCCCCTGTCCGATGGCCGCGGCCCGCAGCGCCGCCGGCCGCATGACCAACACGCCGATCGCGAACGCCACGATCGCGATGACCCCGCCGGCGGCGAGGGCAAAGTGATAGGCCGAGTACATCCACAAGCGGAAGGTGGAGTCAATCAGCCAGTACAGCGTGACGCCCGAGACGATGGTGAGGAACGCGACCACGGGCATCACGTTCAGCAATCCGCGTTTCATCATCTGCTGCATGACTTTGGCGCCGTCGGGCCCCGCCCCCCGCACGCTGGGCTCGAGGAAGACGGCCATGAAGACGAGCGCGCCGGCCCAGAAGACGCCGAGACCAATGTGCAGGATGCGCGCGATGAGCATCAGGGCCGCCATAGCGGGCCTCCGGTCCAGGGGTGGACGCACGTCTTACGCGGACAGCGAAGCGGCGGATAAGCTACGGCCGCGCCATTGCTCCGCCAGGCGCTCGCGAATCACATTGTCCCCTTGCCTTCCCTGAGGAGCCTGCCATGCACGGGCCAGCCGCCGTTTTCGTTGTCGCGCTCGCGTCTTTCGCCGCCCTGGTGCCGGCACCGGCCGCCGCCCAGGTCACCGCCGTCCGGGCCGGGCGACTGATCGATCCCGAGGCCGGCACCGCGACGCCGGACCAGATCGTGCTGATCGAGAACGGCCGGTTCACCGCGGTCGGCGGCACCGCCACGATCCCGCGTGGCGCCGAGGTCATAGACCTCTCCCAGCTCACCGTGCTGCCCGGCCTGGTGGACGCGCACAACCATCTGGCGCTCACCTATAAGGAAGAGCCGGAAAGCAACGTCTATTACCTCACGTACGTGCTGGACGGCACCCCGCTGCGCGCCATCCAGGCCGTCTCGAACGGCATGCAGATGCTGAACGCGGGGTTCACCATCGTGCGCGACATGGGGAACGCGGGCGACTTCGCC
>CAZVKD010000205.1:0-5692 GCA_964627675.1 uncultured Gemmatimonadaceae bacterium | reverse complement strand
GAATGGTGCCGGCGGCCGTGGTCAGCATGGGAAAGAACCGCCCGCTCGCTCCGGCGGCCAACAGGACCGCCTTGTAGCCGGCGACCGTGCTCATGGACGAGAGCACGTCCATGGACTGTGCCCGCGTGATCCTGGGCAGCGCGTCCAGGCTGAACGCGATCACCCGCCGGCGCACGAGCATCTCGACCAGCGGCCGATTGGTCTGGGGCCGTAACACGCCGATCAGCACGGCGCCCTCGGTCATGCGCTCCACCTCGTCGCGACCCGGCGGCTGCACCGTCACCATGACGTCGGCGCCAGACCACAGCTGGGCGCCGTCGTCCACGATTTCCGCCCCCGCCGAGCGGAAGGCGTCGTCGGGGTAGCCTGCCGCAAGACCCGCGTCTCGTTCGACGCGGACGGTGAGCTTCGCGCCCGTCAGCCGCTTAACCGAATCCGGAACCAGGGCCACACGCTTCTCGCCCGGTACCCGCTCTTTAGGAACTGCGACAATCACGACCACACGCTCCGGCCTATGGGACGAACCGCCGATTCAGGCTTGAGACCTACCGCGGATGCCGATTACCTCGCATGAGACACGCGTGAAGCGGAGCTTAGTGATCGCCTACCGGCCGCGTTCCGTGTAGGCGATCAGCGCGATCAGGGATGGCGGAACGCGCCCGGCCTGGAACACCTCGCGTTCAGGCAGCAACAGCGTCTGCGACCGCGGGCCCGGCAACCCCGACGGACCCTCCGCGCCCGCGGCTCCATCGGCGCCGGCTGCGCCCTTGGCGCCGGGCTGGCACCGCCGGTTCGGGTCAGACGAGTCCGCGGCACCCCCGCTGCCGCCCGCCCCACCCTTCCCGCCACGCCCGCCGGGCCCGCCCTCGCCACCGAGGCTCCGCCCCTCAACCAGGCCCACGAGGAACGGCTCCTCCTGGGGGCCGATGATGGTGACCCGGCCACCGCGTCCACCTGCGGCGCCCGGACCACCGGCGCCCCCGCGTCCGCCGGGGCCCCCGGGCGCCCCTGGACACCCCGCTGCGCCGGCCGCGCCGTCGGCGCCCCGAGTGCCGTCCGCCCCGCGGCCCCCCCGGCCACCTCGGGATTCCACGATCAACCAGTCCGCCGGCGGGACCGACGCGGCATCACCCAGCACGAAGAAGGGCGGCGCCTGGCCCACTTCGATACCGGCAACGACCAGGCGCTCGTAGTAGGGCGACCGCAGGATTCTCAAGCGAACCGTGATGTCGGGACCGTCCTCGCCCGGGACGTTTTGGTCACCGGACCGCCCGGCGAACCCGAACGCATGCGGCAGGCAGTGGTACGATGGGGCCAGCGCGGTGAACGCGTTCACCGACGGCTTGGCCTTGAAGAAGGCGCTGAGTCGGAATCCATGCATGGCGCTGGCCAGCGGATCGGGAGCCGCGCTCCAGTTTCCGTCCTCCAGCGGAACGGCTTCCGGGCTGGTCCGCGTCAGGAAGACGACATGGAGGCGGGGGGGCCGGTTCCTGTCATACCGCGTCTCGAACGGGAGAACCGTGCTATCGTTCAGCACGGCTTCGTAGCTGACCCGAATGACCTCACCGGGACAGGTCCGCTCGCTCGCCGGAACAATCCTGATCCCCCGCAAGCGAGCGACGAGCGTGGGATCGGGGGCGAAATCGGGAGGAGGTTTATGGGAGCAGCCGAAGGCCCAAGCCGCCAACCCCGCCATCGCAAGCCCGGCCGACCGCGCGTTCCGCACGATGCTCGATCCCGCCGTGGGCGCCGCTCCCGTCATCCCCCCCTCGTATGCATCTCGCGATGTGGGTCCTCGCGGAGGGCCGCGAGCTGATACAGAGCCCCGCGCTGGGGAGCGTCGAGTCGTTCTTCCGCTCCCCGATCTGTTCGCGCCCGCCAGCTGCCGGCGATGGCCCCAGCCATCGCTTCATCCGACGCCCCCGAGCGCAGCAACGCCCGCAGGTCCAGGCCGTCCTCGGCGTACAGGCAGCGGAAGAACATGCCGTCCGCGGTCAATCGCGCGCGATCGCAGGTGCGACAGAACGGCTCCGTGGTGGACGCGATGATACCGAACCTGGTTCCGTCGGGCAAGACGAATTCGTCCGCGGGCGCCGCCGGGTCTTTGGCGCGGACCATCGGCTCCGGAGGGCCCCATCGCCGCCCGATCGCTTCCAGAATCTCCCGTCGCGAAACGACCAGGTCCGGGCTCCATCCCGTCGCCCCGCCCACGTCCATGTACTCGATGAACCGGACCTCCGCGTCGTGGGCGCGTCCGAACTCGACCAGGTCGCACACCTCGTCGTCGTTGAATCCGCGGATGACCACCGTGTTCAGCTTCAGCGGCTGAAACCCGGCCGCCCGCGCCGCCCCGATCCCGAGCAGCACGTCGGCATGCCGATCGCTCCTGGCAAAGGCGCGAAACCGCTCCGGTTGCAGCGTGTCGAGGCTGACCGTGACTCGACGGAGACCGGCCTCGCGCAATCGAAGCGCGATGCGCGACAAGAGGACGCCGTTGGTGGTGAGTGCCAGGTCGCGAATCTCGGCGCGGGCCGCCAGCAAACGAACCAGCTGCTCGAGCTGCTGGCGGAGCAGCGGCTCGCCGCCCGTCAGCCGGACCTTCCGCACCCCCAACGACGCGAACACTCCGACCAGGCGGTCGGCCTCTTCGAAGGTCAGGATGGAATCGCGCGGCAACCAGATGTAGTCGTCACCCGGCATGCAATACCGGCACCGGAGATTGCAGCGATCCGTGACCGAGAGTCGCAGGCTCGCGAGGGGGCGCCCCAAACGGTCGGCGATCACAGGGAGGCGATCATAGCGAGAAACAAAATAGCGCCGTTAGTCCTGAGCTGTTACGCGGCCGGGCAAGGCGCTGCAAATTCGCCGCGGGGCTTTCGCCCTATGCTGCTGGATCCGTTGTCCCTTGCAATCATACCGCACCGATCACTTCGAATCAAGGACACCCCGCTATGCACCTGCTGGCATTCGCCGCGTCCGTCCGCACAGGGTCCTATAACCGCGCCCTCATCACGCTGGCAGCCCGGCACGCCACGGAGTTGGGGGCCACGGTTGACTTGGCGAACTTCCGTGAGTTCGACATGCCGCTGTACGACGCCGATCTCGAGGCGCGGAGGGGTGTGCCGACCGGCGGGCTGGAACTCGCGATGCGCATCGCACGAAACCGGGGGCTGATGATTGCGACGCCGGAGTACAATTTCTCCATGCCCGGAACGTTGAAAAACGCGATTGACTGGGTGTCCCGCGTCAGGCCGCTGCCGTTCACCGGAAGAAGTTGCCTACTGCTGTCCGCCTCACGATCGCGCGTGGGCGGGCAACGGGGGTTGCTCGCCACCCGCGTTCCGCTCGAGTCGCTGGGGGTATTCGTCTATCCGGAGTCGTTCTCGGTGGCGCAGGCCCCCGAGGCCTTCGCCGCCGATGGATCGTTGCGCGATCCGGCCCTCGGCGAGCGACTGCGACGCGTGGTGGCCGCCTACCTTCGCGCGGCTTCGGCCTGGGCGAGCGTTGACGCCGAGGAGCCTGCACGAGCGTCGCGGAGCCAGTGACGCGCGTCACAGGGTGCCCAACCGCGTGCCACCTGTCGCCCGGCTGGACGCCTGCCGTTGACCAGCGGCCCGGTCATTCGACATCCGTGGCGGGAGCGCATTCCCGCCACCGATAACGGGTTGCGCAGTCCAGCCCGATCGGCAATTCTTCAATGGCACGTTTCTCGCTTCGCCTGTCGGTGGAGACTGGATCCCGCAGGGAGGTGTTATGACCGGTTGTGTCGAGAGTGGCCCACGCACCCTCGAACGCGACATCGAGACGACCATCGAGGTTCTGGGACGCGCCGCGGAAGACCTGTTGCGGCAGATCAATCCCGTGGACCCCGTGTCGGTCGAGGTCGAAGACGGCGAGTTGCGGGCCACCGTCCCGCTCCGGTTCCCCGACGGCATCGGTGAAGGGCTGATCATCGCCGAGGTGTTCCGGTACCACGACAGCGTGCGACTCGACCTGCACGTCGAGCACAATCGCCGGTTCGCGCCGCCGCAGGGCGGCGCGCCGGGCCGGCGTTGCTTCTTCAACGACTTCGAGGCGTCCATCACGCTGGCGCCCCGCACCACGGAGCTGCCGGCCGAGTTCTGTCGCAAGACGGTGATCGGGATCGCGGCGGCGCGAGAGGGCGTGCAACGCCACAATCGCCAGTTCGCGCAGCCCTGGCACCAGGTGACCGTGGTCGCAGACTGACCTGGGACGCTCACGCAAGCCGGGCGGGCGGCGAGGGAGAGACCTCACCGCCCGCCCGCGTCTTGACCCTCACCCGCGCCGCCGTCCCGCGCAGCCCCTCCGGCTGGCGGCAGGGGTACGCTCAACGCGCCGAAGGGCGCCTCGGGATCCAAGGTGTACCTGGCGTCAACGATGTGCACCACCGTGGCCGGCTCCGGGCCCGTCGTGACGAAGAACGGAAACCGGGCCCACCCGAGGAACGCCGCGCCTTCTCGCGTCGCCATCGCCCGGCGCGCCGCCGGATGCTCGGTGTTCCTGTCCACGCTCCCCTCCCACACCAGACGCGGCTTGGCGGCCCAGCGATAGCGGCCAACGCGGTATCGGTCCCCGTCCTCCAGGATCACGAGTCGCTCGAGTGGGTTCACGGGCACCGGCGATATGAGGATCCGCCCGGCCGCCCAACCGGTGGCCGCGGCGCGCTCCCGCACGTCACCGCGAGCCGCCCACGATCCCGTCCACATGACCAGCACGTAGGCGGTTCCCATCGCCAGAGCCAGGCCGGCAGGTTTCCCTGATCCGCGGCGGCGCGCGAGGACTACGCCCCCGACCAGCAGGGCCCAGACCCACGGATCAACGATGAACAGGGTGTCCCCGTAGAACCACCGATCGTCGAGCGGCGACAGCCATCGCATCCCGTAGGTATTGAGCGTATCCAGCAGCGGGTGGGTCCACACCGACACATAGGCAAGGAAGACGACGGGGGCGAAACCCCCGGGCCCGCGGGCCCGAAGCGGCGGCAGCCGACGCGCCCAGTAGACGACCAGCGCGAGGAGGAACGGCAGCACGGCCATGGCCAGCACCCCATGGGTCCATCCGCGCCGGAAGGTGAGGGCGGTCAGCGATCCCCACGCGTACGACAGCACGTCCACGTCCGGCAGGTTGGCGCCGATCAGCAGCGTCGCCGTTCCACCCGGTGCCCGCCGCTTCAGACCGGACTCGGCGAGCGCGGCGCCGACGAGGGTGTGGCAAACGGGATCCACCCTACACCCTTCCCCACCAAGCGAGGAGTGGCGAGGAACGGCGAGGAGGGGCGAGGCGCAGGCGATACTTCACCGGCGGCTCGCCCCCCTCGCCTCCCCTCGTCCCCCCTCGCCCCTCCTCGCCTTGCATCCCTCACAAGGACACAGCTCGAGCAGGTACTGATACGTGTAGATCCCCGTGTCATGCCCATCCGACCATCGGATCTTGATCCCGTAACTGCCCACCAGCTCGATGGCATTGGCTTCCACGGCGGCCGGGACCGTCGCCTCATCGAGGAGCGGCTGGCCCGATACTTCATCGCGACACACGGCGCAGTGACAGGCCAACCGCAGGGCGCGTGCGTCGAACGCGCCCACGTGATCGGAATCCCAGGTGACGACGACCTGCCGGCCGCCCCGGTGGATCCGCTGCGGAACCGGGGCCTCGCTCATGGATCTGCGGCCTT
>CAZVKD010000204.1:0-5703 GCA_964627675.1 uncultured Gemmatimonadaceae bacterium | reverse complement strand
CGCCGCGGGCGCGGGCACGCCGCCGCTCCGCAGCATGGCGCTGGTCTTCGCCTTGCTCTCGGCCACGTTGGGCTGATCGAACGGGTTCACCCCCAGCAGGGCGCACGCCACCGCGGTGGCGAACTCCCAGCGAAAGAACTCGCCCCCTAACCCTTCCGGACCGTCGAGCCTGATGCGCACCACGGGATGGCCGGACGCCTCCAGCTCATCGAGCCGCTCGTCGGCGAGACCGCGTGCGTCGTCCGCCAGGGCCACGCGCACGAACAGCCGGTCGGCCCCGTACGCCCTGGCCGCGCCCGGGGGTTCACCCACGACCGGCACGATGCCTTTCCCGTTCTTGCCCGTGCTCTCGGCCACAAGCTGCTCGACCCACAAGCCGAAGCGACCGATCCCCGGCGAATCCATCAGCGTGAGCTTGTCGCGACCGGCGATCGCGGCCTCGGCCAGCACCGCCCCAAGCCAGGCAGCGGGATTGCTCGCCGGGTCGGTGGAGCGACAGGCGGCGGCCATGCCGGCGCCCCGTTCCAGCACGGCGCGAACGTCCACCCCGGCGAGCGCGCCCGGCACCAGCCCGAACGGTGACAGCGCCGAATAGCGCCCCCCGACGTCGGGCGGCGACTCGAAGGTCCGGCGAAATCCCCGCGCCCCTGCTAGGACCGCGAGCGGGCTGTCGGGATCGGTGATGGCCACGAACTGTTTCCCCCGACCACCGAGCGCCTCCCAGTAATGATGGAAGAAACTGGCGGTCTCGATCGTGCCGCCGGACTTCGAGGCGATCACGCACAGCGTGCAGGCGGGGTCACAGGCCCGCTCGAGCGCGCGTACCGCGTCGGGATGCGTGCTGTCGAGCATGGCGAACGCCGGCCGGTTCCTGCGCGGTCCGAACGCGCCGGCCAGCACCGCCGGCGCCAGGCTCGAGCCCCCCATTCCGCACAGTACCAGGTGGCGAAACTCACCGGCCACGTCACCCGCGAATCGCTCGAAGGCGTCCACCGCCTGGGCCGATCGCTCCGGGAGTTCCAGCCATCCCAGACGATCGGCCAGATCCGGCGTTCGGGCGTCGCCGCCCCACACCGACGGATCCTTGGCCCAGATGCGCTCGATGACGCGGTCGTTGGCGAGCGCGCCGAGGCGCACCGCGACACGACGCTCCAGCGGGCCCAGTGCGGCCGAGACCTCAGCCACGACTCCCTTTCCCCTCGCGCCTCCTCGTCGCCTGCCGTGACGCCGTCGGTCGCCGCCCGCCCCCGCGCCCGGCCGTCTTTTGGGCTCCGAGCAGTTCGCGCACCTTCGCCGCCACTCGCTCCGGCGTCAGGCCGCATTCGCGGTAGATCGTCTCATACGGCGCCGAGGCGCCGAATCGCTCCAACCCGACGACCGCACCGCCGTCGCCAACCCAGCGATACCAGGACATCGGATGCCCAGCTTCCACGGCGACCCGCACGCTGAGCGCCCGTGGCAGCACGCGATCCCGGTAGCGCTTGGGCTGGGCGGCGAACAACTCGTGGGATGGCATCGAGACCACGCGGGCCGGGATCCCGTGCGTCCCCAGCAGCCGTCTCGCCTCGAGCGCGATGCTGACCTCGGATCCGCTCGCCAGCAACAGCGCTCGCGGCGCCGATGCGTCGGCCAGCACGTACGCCCCCCGTTCGAGATCCGCCGCGCGGACTCCCTTGGGGCGATCCAGCGCGGGGACCTTCTGTCGCGTGAGTGCCAGGGCCACGGGCCCGCCGCGATGGCGCACCGCCACCCGCCACGCTTCCACCGTCTCGGCGGCATCCGCCGGTCGAATGACCGTGAGGTTGGGGATGGCGCGGAGCGCGGACAGCTGCTCCACCGGCTGATGCGTGGGGCCGTCTTCACCCAAGCCGATGGAATCGTGGGTGAACACGTAAATCACGTGCACGCCCATCAGCGCCGCCAGCCGAATCGCCGGCCGCATGTAGTCGGAGAAGATCAAGAACGTCCCGCCATAGGGCAGGACGCCCCCGTGCAACGCCATGCCGTTCAACACGGCACCCATCGCGTGCTCGCGGATGCCGAAGAACATGTTGCGACCGCCGAGCCGGCCGGGCCCCAGGGCAGCGGCCCCTTTGATGAGTGTCTGGTTCGATCCCCCGAGGTCGGCCGAGCCGCCCAGGAGCTCCGGCAGAACGGGGGCGAGCGCGTTCAACACCTTCCCCGACGCCGCGCGTGTGGCCAGCGCCTCCGCCGAGAGATCCGGAAGCGCCGACTCCCAGCCCTCGGGCAGGGTCCCGGCCAGCCGGCGCTCCAGCTCCCGGCTGAGGTCGGGGCAGGCGCGCCGATACGAGGCGAGCGTGGCATTCCATGCCGCCCGCAGCGCGGCCCCGCGCTCGCGGCAGCGCCGCCACTGAGCCACGGCCTCCGGCGGCTCATGGAACGGCTCGGCGGTCGGCCAGCCCAGCTTCGCCTTGGTCAACCGCACCTCCTCCTCGCCCAGCGGCGCTCCAAGCGCCTCGGCCGTGTCCTGCTTGTGCGGACTCCCGTAGCCGATGTGCGTCCGCACGATGATCAGCGAGGGCCGATCCGCCACTGCCTGGGCGTCACGGATCGCCGCCTCGAGCGCCGGGAGGTCATTGACGTCGCCCACCTCCAACACCTGCCAGCCGTACGCCTCGAAGCGCCGCCGCACGTCGTCGCTGCACGACAGCGACGTGGGCCCGTCAATCGTGATGCGATTGTCGTCGAAGAACCCGATCAGGTGCCCCAGCCGGAGATGGCCCGCCAGCGAGGCGGCTTCATGCGAGATGCCTTCCATCAGGTCGCCGTCGCTCGCGATGAAGTACACGCGATGGCCGATGATCTCGTGACCCGGCCGGTTGAAGGCCGCCGCGAGGTGCTCGCGGGCGATCGCCATGCCGACCGCGTTGCCCAATCCCTGCCCCAGCGGTCCCGTCGTCGTCTCGACGCCCGGCGTGAGCCCGTATTCGGGATGACCCGGCGTTTTGGACTCCCATTGACGAAACGCTTTCAGGTCGTCGAGCGAGAGGTCGTACCCCGACAAGTGCAGCGCGCCGTACAACAGCATCGAGGCGTGTCCGCAGGAGAGCACCAGGCGATCGCGCCCCGGCCAGGCGGGGTCCGCCGGGTCGTGACGCAGATGCCGGGTGTACAGGAGGTAGGCCAGCGGCGCCAGCGCCATCGGCGTGCCCGGGTGCCCGCTGTCGGCCCGTTGCACCGCGTCCATGGCCAAGGTGCGAAGCGTGTTGATGCAGAGAAGATCGAGAGCGGAGTGGGGGGCCGACGTGGCGTCTGGCATCAGGGGTCCCGGGTAAGGCGAGGGAAAATACACGTGGAGACGTGATGGCGGCACGGCGGGAAGCCCCAATGGCCGGAGGGGGACGCCAGTTGCGCGGGCCCTGAATCACACCCTCCCCTGGGTCGCGCGCCCATGCCGCCGGCGTGGCTCGCCGCTACCTTTCCACCCATGATCCCGAACCCATTCGGCTCTCGCGCCACCCTCCAACTCGCCTCCGGCCCGGTCACCATCTATCGCCTCGACGCCCTGGAGCGGCAGGGCCTTCTCGTTGTGGACCGCCTGCCCTACTCGATCCGGGTCCTGCTCGAGAACGTGCTCCGCAACGCCGGCCGGCCGGCGATCTCGGAGCAGGACGTGGCGTACATCGCGGGTTGGAAACCGCGGCCGGACCGCGGCCGCGAAGTCCCCTTTATGCCCGCGCGTGTGATTTTGCAGGATTTCACGGGCGTGCCCGCCGTGGTGGATCTCGCCGCCATGCGGGACGCCATGGTCCGCGCGGGGGGCGACCCGCAGCGCATCAACCCGCTGGCGCGCACGGACCTCGTGATTGATCACTCCGTGCAGGTGGACTTCTTCGGCGCCGCCACGGCGTTTCGTCGGAACGTGGAGCGCGAGATGGAACGCAACGGCGAGCGCTATGCCCTGCTCCGCTGGGCGCAGCAGGCGTTCCGCAACTTCAACGTGGTGCCGCCGGGCACGGGCATCGTCCACCAGGTGAACCTGGAGTACCTGGCCGGCGTCGTGCTCGTGGCGAAGCGGGACGGCGCAGACGAGGCCTTCCCGGACACCCTGGTCGGTACCGACTCGCACACCACCATGATCAACGGGTTGGGCGTGATGGGCTGGGGCGTGGGCGGCATCGAAGCCGAGGCCGTCATGCTGGGACAACCGTATTTCATGCAGCTGCCCGAGGTCATCGGCGTGCGGCTGAGCGGCCGGCTGCCCGCAGGCGCCACCGCGACCGACCTCGTGCTCCGCGTGACCCAGATGCTTCGCAGGCACGGCGTGGTGGACAAGTTCGTCGAGTTCTTCGGCCCGGGGCTGTCAGCGCTGGCCCTGGCGGACCGCGCAACGATCGCCAACATGGCGCCGGAGTACGGCGCCACCATGGGATTCTTCCCCGTGGACCAGGAGACCCTCGACTACCTCGCGCGCACCGGACGGCCGGCCGACCTGGTGGCGCGGGTGGAACGATACTGCAAGGAGCAACACCTCTTTGCGGGGGCATCGGCCCCCGAGCCGCAGTACACCCAGGTGCTGGAGCTGGATCTCGGGACCACCGACCCCGCGCTCGCCGGCCCCCGGCGCCCGCAAGATCGCGTCCCGCTCGCCGACGTGAAGCCGTCGTTCCTCCAGGTGCTGCCCAACCTCGTGCCCCAGGCGCGCCGGGAAGTGGGTGAGCGCAACGGATCGCGCTGGGCGGGCGAGGGAGGGCAGTCTCCGGCCACGGCGGCCGCCGCCGCAACGGAAGTCATGACCGTGGCCGAGTGCGAGTACGAGGGCAGCCGGTTCGAGCTGCGAGATGGATCGGTCGTGATCGCCGCGATCACCAGTTGCACCAATACGTCGAACCCGTCCGTGATGATCGGCGCCGGGCTGCTGGCGCGCAACGCCGCGCGGCGCGGGTTGAAGCGGCAGCCCTGGGTGAAAACCAGCATGGCGCCGGGGTCGAAAGTCGTGACCGACTACCTCAGGGCGGCTGGGCTGATCGGCGACCTCGAGGCGCTCGGCTTCCACGTGGTGGGATACGGTTGCACCACGTGCATCGGCAACTCCGGCCCCCTGGCCGATCCCATCGCGGCGGCGATCCAGGAGCACAACCTCGTTACGGTGGCCGTGCTGTCCGGCAACCGCAATTTCGAGGCGCGCATCCACCCGCTGGTGCGGGCTAATTACCTCGCGTCCCCCATGCTGGTCGTCGCCTACGCGCTGGCGGGACGCATTGACCTTGACCTGACCGCGGAGCCCTTGGGCACGGACCGCGAGGGGAAGCCGGTCTTCCTCCGGGATATCTGGCCCGGCCCCAAGGAAATCAGCGACACGATAGCGTCCGCCGTGACGCCGGAGATGTTCCGGCGGCAATACGCCGCCGTATTCGAAGGAGACGAGGCCTGGCGGCACCTGCCCGTGCCCGAGGCCACGGGCGGCCGATTCGCCTGGGACCCGACGTCCACCTACGTGGCCGAGCCGCCCTATTTCGCGGGCCTCTCGCGCGAGCCCGCGCCGCCGGCCGCGATCCGGGGAGCGCGAGTCCTGGCCTGGCTCGGCGACTCGGTAACCACGGACCACATCTCGCCCGCGGGCGCGATTCCCAGGGACGGCCCCGCGGGTCGCTGGCTCATGGAGCGCGGCGTCAAGCCGGTGGACTTCAACACCTTCGGATCGCGCCGCGGGCATCACGACGTGATGATGCGCGGCACGTT
>CAZVKD010000203.1:0-5727 GCA_964627675.1 uncultured Gemmatimonadaceae bacterium | reverse complement strand
GAACCGCGACCTCATGGCGAAGTACAAACCCGACCTCGAGCGGTTCTATTACGATCGGGCCCGCTACCGCACGTATCTCGCGCAGCTGGGCGTGGCATACCCCACGCTGCGCTCGGCGGACGGACGGTGCGGGCCCACGGCGATCCCGTGAGGAGGGGAGGCGCGACGGGGGACGAGAGGGGACGGGCAACGAGAGACGATCGAGGGAGCGGATGCAAGAGCTTGCCATGGCACGCCGAACGGCCCTGCTGGTTGCCGGCTTCACGCTGACCAGCTCGGTCGGGTACACGCAATCGCCTCGTCTCACGGCGCTCAAGCGAGAAGCCGTGCGCGGGGTGGAGGCCCGGGCCCGGCTCACCCAGCAGATGGTAGATCAGATCTTCAGCTTCGCCGAGCTCGGGTTTCAGGAGTTCGAGACCTCGAAGTACCTGGTGGACCTGCTGCAGAAGAACGGCTTCACGATCGAAGAGGGGATCGCGGGGATCCCCACGGCGTGGATGGCCTCCTGGGGCTCGGGCAAGCCCGTGATCTCGCTCGGCACGGACATTGACGACATCCCGCAGGCCTCGCAAACCCCCGGCGTGGCATGTCATCGCCCCTTGGTGCCGGGCGCGCCCGGGCACGGCGAAGGTCACAATGCGGGACAGGCCGTGAACATCACCGCCGCGCTCACGGTGAAGGAACTCATGGAGCGGGAGAAGATCCCGGGCACCATCCGGATCTGGCCGGGCGTCGCCGAAGAGCTGGTGGGCGCCAAGGCGCATTACGTCCGGGCGGGCTACTTCCGCGACGTGGATATCGTGCTGTACGCGCACGTCGGGTCCAACCTCAGCACGGGGTGGGGCGACACCCCGGGCACGGGCCTGATCTCCGCGCTGTTCTCGTTCGAAGGCCGGAGCGCGCACTCGGCGGGGCAACCCTGGCGCGGCCGCAGCGCCCTCGACGCCGTGAGCTTGATGGAGGTGGGCTGGCAGTTCCGGCGCGAGCATCTCCGGCTCCAACACCGCTCGCACTCGGTGATCGTGGACGGCGGCGATCAGCCCAACGTGGTGCCGCCCACGGCCTCGATCTGGTTTTACTTCCGCGAGCTGGATTACCCCATGATCCAGGGGCTGTTCGCCGTCGGGGACTCCATCGCCCGGGGCGCCGCCCTGATGACCGGTACCAGGCTCGCTTCGATCCAGATTCGCGGCTCGGCCTGGCCCGGGCACTTCAACAAGACGATCGCCGAGACCATGTACCAGAACATCCGGCAGGTGGGCCAGCCCAGGTGGAGCGAGGCGGACCTCACGCTCGCCCGCGCATTGCAGCGGGAGATCGGGGCCCCGGACGTGGGATTGGACACCTCGCTCGCAGGACCGCCACGGGCGCTCCCCGCCGACATGCGGGGGATCGCGGGGTTCGCGGATGACATTGGAGACATCTCCTGGAACGTGCCCACGGCGGTGCTGAGCTTCCCGTCGAACATCCCCAACCTGCCGGGGCACAACTGGGCCAACGCGATTGCCATGGCCACGCCGATCGCGCACAAGGGCGCCACGGCCGGCGCCAAGGCCCAAGCGATGACGCTACTCGACTTTCTGCTGCGCCCCGAGCTGGTGCAGCAGGCCTGGGACTATTTCCGGAACGTGCAGACCAGGGACGTCAAGTATCAGCCGCTGATTCGACCGGAAGACAAGCCGGCGATCGACCTGAACGCCGACATCATGGCGAAGTATCGGCCGCACATGCGGCAGTTCTACTACGATCCGACGCGGTACGCGACCTATCTGGAGCAGCTGGGCATTCCCTACCCCACGGTGCGCGGGCCGGATGGGAGGTGCGGGCCCGTGGCCGTGCCGTAGCGGTCAACCACGAGGACGGAAGGCGGGCGGCGATCGGAGCCGGCCTGGCTTTTCCGGAATCACCCGATCGCCTCCACGTACGGCTTCATGACGCGCTGCACCCGATTGATGCCGGCATACATCCACAAGTCGTCCAGCGAGCACAGGCGTCGCCGCCGGCAGTCCCGCAATGCCTCCAGCGCCACGAGCAGGCCGATCTTATTGCGATACTTGAAGCAGTCGGTCACGGTCTTGGCAATCGAGTACACCGAGAACCACACTCCCTCCGCCTGTCGCCGCTCGATACCCTCGGTCAACGCGGGGCCGGAGAACCGGACGATCCGAATGGGCAGCTCGGGAACCCGCGGTTTCCAGGCCTTGCGGTCCAGCGCCATCCAGATCTGCTCCGGTCGCTGGCGGCCCACTCCGTGGACCGCCAGGGCCGACAGGAGACACACCACGCCCTGCGGCACGCGGCGCGCAGCCTGGATAATGGCCGTGTGCTCCGTGGTGGGCGAGCCCGCGAGGCGAAACGTGCCTCTGGCTACTCGGTCGAGTGCTCCCTCATCGTGGAGCCTCCGAAGGTAAGCACGCGACAACCCGAAGCGCCGGAGGTCGTCGGCCCGCAGCACGCCCTGGTTCCGCGCCAGCTCGATCACCGCCAGTCTCTTGTCTGCTTCTTTGCGAGGCATATGGGTCGAATCATCGGCTTCATTAAGTGATATGCCGATGATTCGCTCCCATGGCAAGGTCCCGCCCCGGCCGACCCGCTCAACCTTCCCGCCACCACAGCTATCCAAGCCGAATGACCCAAATCGACCTCGAGCCCAGGAGGTAAGTCATGAACCGCCTGATTGCATTGCTGTGTTTCACCAGCCTTCCGCTCGCGGCGCAAGAACCGCCGCGCCGCGCACCGGTCCCGTTTACGCTCCGGGAGCGGGTGGCGAGCGGCGCCTGGCTGCGGGTGCATAACGCCAATGGTCCGGTGGACGTGCTCGCGGCCGACGGCTGGGAGGCGGAAATCCGCGGCGAGCCCACGTCACGTGCCGGCCGGCCAGACGACCGCGAGCTCCGCTACGAGGTGCTGCGGGAGGGTGGCGACCTCATCGTCTGCGTACTCGAGGACTTCCAGTCCTGTGGCCCCAGCGGGGTGTCGGGGCACTCAGGCAACCGCCGCTACCGGGGCGAGTCCCCGTCGGCCGCCATTACCGTGCGAATCCCGCGCGGCGTGAAACTCGCCGCCTCGAGCGGCAACGGCGAGGTCCGGGTGGCCGGGGCCACGTCTGAGGTTGACGTGTCATCGGGGAACGGTGACGTGAGCGTGGAGGGAACCGGGGATCGGGTGACGGCCGGTTCCGGCAACGGCGACATCCGTGTGACCACCACGCGCGGCCCGGTGAGCGCCAAGACCGGAAACGGGGAAGTGTGGGTGAGGATGGACGCCCTGGGCCCGGAGGCCCCGATGGATTTCACCTCCGGCAACGGCGGCGTGACGGTGCTTCTCCCGGGCACCTTCGAGGGCGAGGTCGAGATCATGACGGGCAACGGGGAGTTCCAATCCGACTTCCCCATCACTACCCAGGGCCGCTTCAGCATGCACCGGCTGCGCGGCCGGATCGGCAAGGGCGGACCGCAGCTTCGATTGCGGACCGGCAACGGGGACATCGAACTCCGGCGGGTCGCGGCGAGGTGAGGCCTGGCAGGACGGGAGCCAGGAGGTGAGTGGGTAAGGGCGAGAGGGGTTGGGGGATTCAGGCGCCCTCACCCCTCAGCGCTTGGCCCGCTCACCAGGTCAGCCAATAGCTCGCCTCTAACAGGAACGTGTTGTCCGCCCAAAGCTCGAACACGTCTCGGAGGCGTCTGCTCACAAGCGCTGAGGCTCCCTGTTCGATGCACTCCGCAACGCCAGGAACCAGCCGGACAGGAGAATCCGAGCCATGAGCGGAGGGCCCCTTGATGGTGGTCATGGCCCTGGATGAGCTGCGCCTGAGAATAGTTGCGTCAGCGAGAAGCGAGGACCAGCAGGACCGGCGAGGGCGGACGGGAGAGGGCACCCCGCACGCATACCTCGCCGCCCTCCCGTCTCCGGGCCCTCTGCCTAGCTTCCGAACCGGTACGTCAGGCCAGCCGAATACAGGACGTCGAACTGTTGCTCGGTGAACGCCGGGAACTTGGTCGCGTCCCATTTATAGAACCAGCCGGCCGCCTGGGCGAACACGCCCAGCTTTCCGAGCGACAGGTCAACGCCGGCGCCGCCGCGCCCGGCCCGGCGACTGGAGATGGGCGTGGTCGTGCCCTCTTCGTCCAGCATGACGACCCCACCCCCGGCAAACACGTACGGCGACACGACCGGCAGCGGCAGTTTGAGCTTCAGGTCCCCGCCGGAGAAGACCTTGCGCCAGTCGCTGTTCGCTCCGGTGCCCTGTCGCTGGCTGTTCACCAGGGCGACGTCACCCCTGATCTCGAGGACGCTCAGCAGAGACAGGCCGAGGCCGGCGCCCACGTTCCATCCGGTCTTGAAGCTCACCGTGCTGAGCGTTGCGGCCGTGAGATCATTGAGTGCACTGTAACCGCCGCCGAAGCCGTACAGGGAAATACTCTGGGCTCCCGCGGCTCTGGCGGCGAGGGCAAGCGCCGCCGCGAGGGACGTAACGCGTAACCATTGAATCATGTGACGCTCCATAGATCTAAGCGGTCCTGAGAACCGCGCCGCGGTGCCGACTGCTCGTCGCGATCCTTATACACATGAAGCGGGATCAGGGGTGAACGATTCATGAAGCCGACACGAAGAGTAGCTTGACCTGGCAATGACCTCCGGTCGCGAACCACGCGAAGCTTACGAGGCGGTGGTGATGGGTGGCGGCCCAGCCGGGGCGGCGGCCGCCCGACTGCTGGCACGGTGGGGCCATCGAGTGCTCCTGCTGTCTCGTCCCGAATCGGCGCGTCCCTCCCTGGCCGAGTCGCTTCCGCCCAGCACCAAGAAGCTCCTGGCGAAGGTCGAAATGCTCCAGGCGGTCGAGGCGGCCGGCTTCTATCGGTCAACCGGGAACACGGTCTGGTGGGAAAGCGCGGAACCTCGCGTCGAGGCGTTCGCCGGCGGAACCGGCTATCAGGTTTTGCGCGAGCAGCTGGATCGCCTGCTGGTGGGGCTGGCGGAAGAGGCCGGCGCCGGCGTTCGGCGGGACGCCGTGGTGCGCGCCGTGCACCTGGCACCGTACCGCGGGGGGTCGGCCCGCGTGGAGTACGACTCGGGCAGCGGAGCGCGCCAGGCAGCTGCCCTCTGGGTGCTCGACTGCACTGGTCGCAGCGGGATCCTGGCGCGCTCGCTGGGCGTGCGCCGGCCCGAGCCGGGGCAGCGCACGCTGGCCCTGGTGTCGGCCTGGAGCAAGGCCGGCGGCTGGGATCTACCCGACGAAAGCCACACCCTGGTCGAGAGCTACGGCGACGGGTGGGCGTGGTCGGTCCCCCTCTCGCGCACGTTGCGACACGTGGCGGTGATGGTGGACCCCCGCCCCGGGGTCACGGCGCTTGGGCCCGAACGTGACGCGGACGCCATGTACCACAACGAACTCCAAAAGACCGCCGCGCTCCGACGCCTCACGGCAGCGGCGTCCCGCCAAAGCGCCGTCGCTGCGCACGACGCCTCGCTCTACCACGCCACCCGGGCGTGCGATCCGGGGTTCCTGCTGGTGGGCGATGCGTGTTCGTTCATAGACCCGGTGTCGTCGGCCGGGGTGAAGAAGGCGCTGGCGTCCGCCTGGCTGGCCGCGATCACGGTGCACACCGCCCTGGTCACACCCTCCATGGAGCCCGCCGCCCTGGTGTTGTTCGAGACGCGAGAGATGGAAATCGTTACGTCGTACCGCCGGCTCACCGCTCAGCAATTCGGACGAGTCGCTGACCG
>CAZVKD010000202.1:0-5781 GCA_964627675.1 uncultured Gemmatimonadaceae bacterium | reverse complement strand
CACCATGGCGATACCGTCCACGTCAATGCCCCGCGCGGCCACGTCCGTGGCCACGAGCACCCGGGCCCGGCCCTGACGGAAGCGATCCAGCGCCTGGTTGCGGGCGCTCTGGGTCTTGTCCCCGTGCAACGCCGCCACGGTGTGGCCTTCCTTGCCGAGATGTCGCGCCAGCTTTTCGGCGCCGAACTTGGTGCGGGTGAAGACCAGCGTACGGCCCTCGGGAAGCTCGGCGAGCAGGGTGGCCAGCAAGGTGCGCTTGGCGGTGAGGTCCACCGCGACCAGCACGTGCTCCACGCCCTCGGCGGCCTCCGCCCGCCGCCCGATGTCCACGGCGGCGTGATCGTTGAGCGCCCGGCGAGCCAGGCGGTCCACGTCATCCGAGATCGTGGCGGAGAAGAACAGGGTTTGCCGAGCGGTGGGCAGGGTCTCGAGAATCCGGTGCACGTCCGGCGCGAACCCCATGTCGAGCATGCGATCGGCCTCGTCCAGCACGAGGACCTCGAGGCGAGAGAAATCCACGTTCCCGCGCCCCATGTGGTCCAGCAGGCGGCCCGGCGTGGCGATCACGACGTCCACCCCGCGGCGCAGGGCGCGGGTCTGCGGGTCCAGGCTGACGCCCCCATACACCGCCGCAGCCGAGACGCCGGCGTGGCGGCCGTAGGCCCGGGCGCTGTTCAGCACCTGCTCGGCGAGCTCCCGCGTGGGCACCAGGACCAGGGCCCGGACAACGCCGTGACGACCGCGCTGAAGGCGCTGGAGAATGGGTAACAGGAACGCCGCGGTCTTGCCGGTGCCGGTCTGCGCGCAGCCGACCACGTCGCGCCCCTGCAGCGCAAGCGGAATGGCCTCGCGCTGAATCGGCGTGGGGTCCTGGTAGCCTCGCTCATCCAGCGCGCGGAGCAGCTCCGGCGCGAGGCCGAGCGAAGGAAAGGAAACGGACATGTACGTCAACTCCTCAATCACATGGCACACCCATCGGTGGGCGACACGAGTTGCCGCCGAACCTGGTGCGCGTCTCGAACCATTGAACCTGAGGAGTGACAGCGACGCTGTGGGAGCGCCGGTCCCATCCTGAGCCGGGGACCGATCTACAACTGAGAGAGAGGAAACCAGCTCGCGGTTCGTACTGCTGTGATCGCAAGGTAACGGCTCGCACGTCGGTTCACCAGTCCCGGTTTGACAGTGAGGTGCGAACCAGGTAGGATTGGCTGGCCGGCTCCGTCCGCGCGACGCGCCGGCAACAGCTGAACCTGCAGGCGGGATCGAAGCTCTGCGCTGGTCCCGCTTTTTTGTTGCCGAGGGGAGCGGACCATGACGAAACAGGAAGACATCGTAATTGACGGCAGCGTATCCCAGATTCTGCCCAACGCCACCTTCCGGGTCGTGTTGGACAACGGGCACGAGGTGCTGGCGACCATGGCCGGGAAGATGCGGCGATTCCGGATCCGGGTCCTCACGGGCGATCGGGTCACCATGGCGCTGTCCCCCTACGACCTGACCCGCGGGCGCATCACCTACCGGTACAAGTGATGCAGCGGCCCACGGCGGATCCGGCGCCAGTCGCCACACCGGCGCACTCGGGGGCGGCGTGAGACCGGTTTCCCCGCAGCCCGGGTCGCGCACGCTGGGTGAGCTGCTGCAGCAGCGGCTCCGCGAGATGGAACGCTCGCCCGAGGAACTGGCCGACGCCGCCGACCTGCCGGCGGACTACGTGCTGAGCCTGATCGCCGGACACCGGCGGCCGCCGCTTCCCGGGCGCACGGACCTGTACGACAGGATGACGCGGTTTCTCCGGCTGGGACGGAACGATCTCGCCGCCTGCGCCAGGGCCCAGCGCAGCGCCCCGGGCAGCCCGGCCGCGCAGCCCAGCGCGCGCATCCGCCGGCTGCTGCTGCAATCCTGCGAGCCCGGCACCGCACGGGAACTCGAGCGCTGCGCGCGACGGGAGGACGGCGAAGTGGCCCGCGTGTTCGAGCGGCTGCTGGGCGTGGCACAAGGCGCGGCACGGCGAGGCCTCGAAGATCAGGTCGCCTTGCGCATCGCCGCCACGGCGAACGGCACCGACTACCGGATGCTGCGGCTCCGCGTGTTGGAGTTCCTGGACGCAACCCCCGATACGTTGACGGTGAATGACTTCGCCGACTTCGTCCAGCCGCGGATCGCGCAATGGGACGTGGACCTCGAGACCGGCGTGCTGCGTGTCGTGCTCAAGCCGCAGGTACCGGCGCGACCGAGCCGACGGCGACCGGCGACGCGATCCTACCCCGCTGCGTAGGGCGGCCTGGCGAGCGGCACCCGCGCGTGCGGCTCGCGGGCAAACGTTGACGCAGCCTCTCGGAGCGACTATCCTTCCATGAGCGGAGCGCGGCATCGCGCTCCACCGACAAGAGCGAATCGCAGGCGGGATCGAGCCTCAGCGCTGGTCCCGCCTCTTTCTTTGAGGTCCACGCCGCAGATCGCGATGAAAGGCTCACCATGAACACCCCGCTGCGCCGCTTCAAGCTGAAAACCAACCGGAGCAGCTCCCGCGTGACCTGGTTGAACCGGCACACGGTGTACGAGGGCAAGCTGCTGTCCATGACGGGGCGGGTCGTGAGGTTGTTCGCGCCGAATCCCATGGAGCGGCAGCAACACGTTGACGTGTCATACGACTGGCTCATCGCCGTTCAGTGACGATGTCGCGCTCCAAGAGACGCTCGACATACCCGTTTCGCGGCGGCCCATGGAACGGGTTCGTCATCGAGTTCCGCGAACGGGCGGGGCCGGAGAACTCCGTGGTCCCGAGCACCACGCCGGCGACCGATTCCGGGACCTATCGGTTCAATCACAGCGCCGCCGCGTACGACTGGATCGCCGCTGATGCGGCCACCGGTGCGACGTGACCTCGAGATCCGCGAAGGGCGTCCAGCGCATGCGACTGGTGGGCGGGGCCCTCCAGGGCCAGGTGATGTGGGTCGAGCCGGACGCCAGCGCATTGGACATCCACATGGGTGGCCAGACCCCGGGGGCAACGAGAGTGCTGCATTATCGCCGCAGCGGCGCCGTGCTTCGCTTCGCGGGAGAAACGACAACGGGACCGGCGCCAACCGGAGGCATGCCGACATGAGTATCGCCATTGATGTGACCAAAGTGCGTTCCGTGCTGCTGGCCGATGGCTGGCACCGAGTCGCCGACCGCAGCTTCAAGGTCGGCCCGTACGAGTACGTGCAGGCGAGCGCCAGCAACGGCAATGGAAGCGGCGGGGCGGCTCCCACGGCCTACCAGTTCAAGGACGACGCGGGGTACGTGCTGACCGGGCCGCTGTCGGCCATCCTCGCATGCCAGGCGGCGTCCTGACGCCGGGAAAACCGGTTGGCGCGCTGAGAGCGCTGGCTGGCTAAAGTCCCCAGCCGACCCGCATCGAGTCGCCTCGCCGCCCGCTGATTCCGGCACCGCGCAGGCGCCGGCGCCCTCATCGCGGCGGCGCGCCGCACCCAACAGGCCACCATCACCGTCGTACGTCCGGCCGCCGCAACCAGATAGCGGTTCATCGAAACCAATCTCGGCGGGGCCCCGTGAGCCGATCGTCCGGTCGGCCACTGCGGGGCTTCATGCCCGCCTTAGGCTCGCTTCAGGCGGTTGGAGAGAAGGTCCATCTGGTCCAATCGCACGGTCCGGTGGTCAACGTGGCACGCCTCGGCACTCGCGAGCTGGTCTCGGGGAACCGGATGGTCGCGCTGGGCGCGTTGCAGGCCGGCTGCCGGTTCTTCAGCGGATATCCCATCACCCCGTCGAGCGAGATCTACCAGACCATGATGGCCGAGCTGCCGGGTCACGGGGGGCTCGGCGTCGCCGCGCCGGACGAGATCTCGGCCCTGGCCTACTGCGTGGGCGCCTCGCTCACCGGCGTTCGGGCCATGACGGCGACCTCCGGTCCGGGCTTCTGCCTGATGATCGAGACGCTGCAATACGCGCTGATGACGGAGACGCCCGTGGTGATCGCGCTGGTGCAGCGCCTGGGCCCCTCCACCGGCGGCGCCACCCAGGGGGCGCAGGGCGACGTGCTGCTGGCCGAGTTCTGCACCTCGGGCGGCTACACCATTCCGGTCTTCGCGCCGGGAGACGCGCGTCAATGCTACGAACTGACACAAACCGCGTTTCATTGGGCCGAGCGCCTGCGGACCCCGGTGGTGTTGCTGTCGGACAAGGAAGTCGGCATGACGCTCGAGTCGGTGGAGATGGATGGGCTGCGTCGCATCCCCGTTGCCGCGCGACGGTCGCTCGCCGATGGCGGCCCACCCGGCGGCGCACGGCCGCCCTTCGTGGCCTACATGATCGAATGCCCGGAGGAGCCGCCCGTGTTCGCGCCCGTGGGCGGCGATGTCCGCGTCGTGGCGACGGGCTCGGCACACGACAAGAGCGGGCGGTTGCGGAAGAACGCTCCCGAGGTGCTCGAGCTGCTCGCGCACCTCCGGGAGAAGATCGAGGCGCACGCGGGGGAGATGTGCCTGGTCGAGCAAGAGCTTGAGCCGAACGCGGAGACGCTGGTCATCAGTTACGGCATCACCGCTCGCGCCGCGCACCAGGCCTGCCGGGACCTGAGACGCGGGGCGGGCCGGCCGGCGACAAGGATTTCCTTCCTTCAACCCCTGACGTTGTTTCCCGTGGCGAGCACGGCGATCATGGCCGCGGCGGAACGGGCTCGCCGGGTGGTGATCGCGGAGGAAAACCTGAGCGGGCTGTACGCGGGCGTTCTGGAACCGCTGTTGGCGGGCAAGCGGGTGATCCGCGTGAACCGCCTCGGGCGCTTGATCACGCCCGGCGAGATCATCGCCGCCGTGGAGGCCGCGCCGTGAGCCACGCGCTGCTCAGCGAAGGGACCCCGCTCCCCTACTGCAAGGGGTGCGGGCACGGCCTGGTGCTCCGGGCCTTGGGCCGGGCGCTGGAGGGTCGGGAGCGGGGCAGCGACGTCGCGATCATCACGGACATCGGCTGCGTGGGGCTGGCCGATGCGCAGTTCGTGACACCGCACACGATTCACACGACCCACGGCCGTTCGACCGCCTTCGCCACCGGCATCGCGCTGGCCGACGCGGTGCTCGGCGCGGGCCGGCTCAAGTCCATCGTGATGATCGGCGACGGCGGCGCCATGATCGGGATCAACCACCTGATCAACGCCGCCTTGCTCAATCCCGACGTCACCGTGCTGATGCACAACAACTTCCTGTTCGGCATGACGGGCGGGCAGAACTCGGCCTTCTCGCCGCTGGGGTTCATCACCAGTACCACGCCCGGCGGCAACCTGGTCCCGCCGCTCGATCTGGCGCGCGTGCTGCTCGCCGCCCGCGCTCCGTTCGTGGCGCGCAAGCTCGCCACCGACCGCGACCTGTCCGAGGTCATCGCGCGGGCGGTGGAGCATCCGGGCTTCGCCGTGGTGGAAGTGCTCGAGCTGTGCACGGCGTACGCCACCCGCTGGAACGCGCTCACCGGCGCCCAGCTGCGAGCCGTGGCCGATCGCGCGGGGTACGAGCTGGGCATCCTCCGCGACGAGCCGCGCCCAACCTTTGCCGAGAGCCGGCGGCAACTGGAGCGCTCCGAGGCCCCCGGACGGGCTGCGGACGCCGGACCCCGCTTCGCCCACCGGCTCACCCAGCCCCTGGGGATCGTCATCGCCGGGAGCGCCGGGGAACGGGTGCAAACTGCCGCAACGCTCCTGGCTCAGGCCGCCATGCTCGCCGGCCTGCACGTGACCCAGAAGAACGACAACCCCGTGACGCAGGGGACGGGGTTCTCGCTGTCGGA
>CAZVKD010000201.1:0-5788 GCA_964627675.1 uncultured Gemmatimonadaceae bacterium | reverse complement strand
TCGCCGAGAGGTCCAGGAATTATATTAGGCGCATTAAGTTGGAACAACACTAGGCGGTTGAGTATCTGACTACTACGCGCTTCACCGTTGGCAAACTGGTCGCGGCGTGCCTCTTCTGCGTCGCGGTTCTTGCCGGGTTGGCGCTTCTCGTCGTTCACTTTCGAGGGTCCTGATTCGATCCTTGTCCGCCGGGGGCCCTGATGACCAGCAACATGGGCACGCTCGATCGCACGATCCGCATCACTCTCGCCCTGGTCGTGGCTGTCCTCTACGTCACGGGCACCATCAGTGGAACCCTGGCCCTCGTGCTGGGGATCATTGTCATCGCCTTCTTCGTGACGAGCCTCGTTGGCTGGTGCCCGAGCTACGTCCCGTTCAAGCTCTCGACCCGCAAGCCGCCTGCGAGTCCGCCGCCAGCTGCCTGACCCGCGCTCGAACTGCCGAGCGGCGCCGGACGGAAACGGTTCGTGTGTACGCCTGGACGCATGCATCGCGTGGTAGCGTGCGATCGGGGCGGGGAGGCCCAGCGCGCGAATAAGGGCGGCTAGGTGGATGCCGACGCCCTCTCCGAGTTGCTGCGGCAGGGCAGTCTGCGCCCGGTGCGCCCCGTGAGCGCGAGCGACCCCGTTGCTTGCAGCGTCGCTACCGGATCTCGACCCTCGTGCGGCTCGGCGCGCGTTGACGCCCCTCCGCTCGCCCGGCTACGATTCCCCCGCCATGCAGGACCATCTGCGTATCACGGATCTCCCTCGGAGCGTCGGGGACACCGTCACCATCCGGGCCTGGGTCACGACCACCCGCTCCAGCGGCAAGATCGCCTTCGCCGTCCTGCGCGACGGCACGGGGTACCTCCAGGCCGTCATGTCCCGCGCCGAGGTGAGCAACGAGACGTGGGAACGGTTCCGCACACTGACGCAGGAGACCTCTGTGGCCGTCACCGGGGCAGTGCGGGCCGATGCCCGCGCGCCGGGAGGGGTGGAACTCGGCGCCACCGAGATCACGGTGCTCGGGCCGTCGGTGGATTTCCCCATCACCCCAAAGGAACATGGCACGGCGTTTCTGTTCGAGCATCGGCACCTGTGGCTCAGGAGCCGCCGCCAGGCCGCCATCATGCGGGTGCGGCACGAGGTGGTGCAGGCCATTCGCGATTTCTTTTACCAGGGAGGGTTTTACCTGGTGGACACGCCGATCCTTACCGGAGCGATCGGCGAGACCGCGGGCAGCCTGTTCGAGACCGAGTACTTCGATCTGGGCAAAGCGTATCTCGCGCAGACCGGCCAACTATACCTCGAGGCCGCGGCGGCCGCGCTCGGCAAGGTGTATTGCTTTGGGCCCACGTTTCGCGCCGAGAAGTCCAAGACGCGGCGCCACCTGGCGGAGTTCTGGATGGTGGAGCCGGAAGTCGCCTGGTACGACTCGAACGACAACATGCGGCTGCAGGAGGATTTCGTTGGTTACATCGTGGGCCGGTGCCTGGAGCGGCGGGGGGAGGAGTTGAAGGAGCTGGAACGCGAGACGGCGCCTCTGGAACGGGTGGCACCGCCGTTCCCGCGCATCTCGTACAGCGACGCGTTGAAGAAGCTCGAAGGCCTGGGGGCCAGCGTGCCGTGGGGGAAGGACTTGGGTGGAGACGAGGAGACGTTGCTCGCCAATTCGTTCGACCGTCCGGTGTTCGTGTTCAACTATCCCAGGGAAGCCAAGGCGTTTTACATGAAGGAGAACCCGGCCGACCCCAAGACGGTGTTGAACAACGATTGCCTGGCGCCCGAGGGCTACGGGGAGATCATCGGTGGGAGCCAGCGGGAGGACGATCACGATCGCCTGCTGGCCCGCATCCGCGAGGAGGGGTTACCGGAGGAGGCCTACGGCTGGTACCTCGATCTCCGGAAGTACGGGACGTTCGTGCACTCGGGGTTCGGCCTGGGGGTCGAGCGGACGGTGGCGTGGATTTGTGGCATTCCCCATATCCGGGAGGCGATCGCGTTCCCGCGGCAGATGCATCGGCTCAGGCCGTAGCCACACCACTCATCCGGGGTTTTTCGCCTCCTCCCACAATCGGTCAAGTTCATCCAGTCCAGCCCGACCGATCTGAATACCGCGCAGCGATGCGAGGTGCTCGACGCGCTTGAACCGCTCGAGGAAGCGCGCATTAGCGCGCTCCAACGCCGCGCGCGGATCGCACCCCAACTTCCGCGCAAGATTGACGACGGAAAACAGCAGATCACCGATCTCGTGCTCGACCCGCTCCGCCCGCTCCCCCCTGGCCCCTCCTCGCCCCTCCTCGTTCCTGCTCGCCCTTGGCTCATCCACCTCGGCGCGAAGCTCTCCGAGCTCTTCCGCGATCTTGTCGAGGGGGCCAGCAGCATCCGGCCAATCGAACCCTACCCCCGCCGCGCGCTCCTGCAACCGCAACGCCATGATCAGGGCGGGCAGATTGGGTGGCAGACCATCGAGCACTCCCGGCCCGCCCGCCGGCCGCTCGGCGATCTTGTTCCGTTCCCAATTCGCATGTGAATCCTCACCCTGGGCCCTCGCTCCTTGCGTTCGTGTCTCTCTTGCCCTCTCCTCCCGGACGGCGGCGGGAAACAAGTGAGGGTGGCGCCGCCACATCTTCCGCTCCAGCGAGCCCACCACGTCTTCGGTCCCGAAGGCCCCCCGCTCCTCCCCCAGCACGATCTGAAACGCGAGGTGCAGCAAGAGATCGCCCAATTCGTCACGGATTGCCGCATCCGATTCGGCCCCGAGGGCGTGGTCCAGTTCCAGGGCTTCTTCCACGAGGTAGGGCCTGAGGCTCTGCGGCGTCTGGGCGCCGTCCCAGGGGCAGCGCCGGCGGAGGTCGCGAACGAGATCTACGATGCGCGCAAGCGCTGATGTGTCTTGCATTTGGCTAACCGGGCCGGTACAATACCCGGTTGGCCGTGGACGTGTCAACGCAAGCGAACAGGTCCAGGTCCTGGGTGGATGTTGACCTGGGCAACCTCGTGGCGAACGCGCGGACCGCCCAGGCCGCCGCGGGAGGCGCCCGGCTCCTGCCGATGGTCAAAGCCGACGCGTACGGCGTCGGCGTCCTACCGGTGGTTGGCGCACTGGACGCACTCGACCCCTGGGGCTACGGCGTTGCCACGATTGACGAGGGCGCGGAGCTTAGGGCGGGCGGCGTCCAGCGGCCCGTCCTCGTTTTTACCCCTGCGCGACTCGACCAGCTCGACCGCTATCGCGCCCACGACCTGCGAGCGGTGCTCGATGACCCGACCGTGGCGGAACGCTGGCCGCTCCCCTTCCACCTCGAGGTGGACACCGGCATGGGTCGGGCGGGTATCAGATGGGATGACGCCGCGCGGCTCTCCTGCGCCGGATCGCCGCACCTCGAGGGCGCGTTCACCCACTTCCACTCGGCGGACACCTCCGCCGCGAGCGTGCAACAGCAGTGGGAGCGGTTCGAGGCCGCGCTGGCGCACCTGGGCGATCGTCCGAGGCTGCTGCACGCGGCGAACAGCGCAGGCGTCTGGCGCCTCCGAGAGCGGCTGGATCTCGTGCGGCCCGGGATCTTCCTGTATGGCGGCCGAGTCGGCCCTGGCTTGCCGGTCCCCCGGCCGGTCGTGGCGCTCCGGGCCCGGGTGGTGAGTGTGAGGACGGTGCGCGCCGGCGACACCGTGAGCTACGGCGCCGAGTGGACGGCGACGCGGGATACGACGGTGGCGACGCTGGGGATCGGATACGCCGACGGCGTCTCCCGAGCGCTGCAAGGGAAGGGATCCGTGATCCTGCGAGGTCGCTCAAGACCCATCGTTGGGCGGGTGACCATGGACATGACGATGGTTGACGCGGGGGCCGAAAGCGGCGTCGCAATCGGGGACGTGGGTACGCTGATCGGCGCCGAGGACGGAGAAGAGACAACGTTGGACGAGTTCGCGGCGCGCTCGGGAACCATCTCCTACGAAGTCCTGACGCGACTGGGCCGGCGGTTGCCGAGGGAGTACGTCGGTGGCGCGTAAGGCGGCTGGCGGGAGGGCAGACGACGCCCTGGTGAGCGCGGCGCGGGACGCTCGCCGCAACGCGTACGCGCCGTATAGCCGGTTTGCGGTGGGCGCGGCGCTCGAGGCGGAAGACGGCCGCGTGTTCGTGGGCGCGAACCTGGAGAATGCTTCTTATGGGCTCACCAACTGCGCGGAGCGAGCGGCCGTGGCAGCCGCGGTCGCGGCCGGCGCCCGCCGGTTTCGCCGCATCGTGATCGCGACCGACGCCACTCCGCCCGCGGCGCCCTGCGGCGCCTGCCGCCAGGTGCTGGCCGAGTTCGGCGCGGACCTCGAAGTGGTATCCGTCGGGCCCCTGTCGCGGCGCGCGTGGCGGCTTGCCGAGCTCTTACCCGATCGCTTCGGACCCGAGGCGTTGCGGTGAGCGCTCGCCGGCTCCTCGGGTTGCTGGCGCTGGTCGGCGTGACCGCCTGCGAGGAGACGGTGACGGCGCCCGGTCTGTGTCCGGAGTTCTGTCTGGCGGGGGACATCGCGGTGCGAGACACGGTACTGGTGGACGCCGTCGTGGCCGAGTCGTCGTTCGTGGGGTATCGCTTCGCCCACACCGCTGCGACGCTCCAGGTGGGCGGGCCCCAGGGATCTGGTGAGGCCCGGGCGCTCGTCCTGTTTGCCCCCTTTAGCGCGACGTACGCCGGAACCGATGCCAGCGTGTCGGACACCATCCTCGCGCTGGACTCGATCCGCATCGAGCTCACCGTGGCCCGGCGCAGCGCGGATTCCGGCCTCACGGTCGGCATCTACCGGCTGGGCGTCCCGCCCGACAGCGCCACCACCTGGGCCAGCGTGGAGCCGTTCTTTGCCGACACGGCTCTGGCCGGGACGCTGGAAATCCCCGACTCGGTGCGCTCGGGCAGCGTCTCGGTCACGCTCTTGCCGAGTGCGTTCCCCAGATTCGAAGCGGACAGTTTCAAGGTCTCCATCGGGCTGCGCGTCACCAGCTCGGCGTTCGTGGATCTCATGTCGGTGGATTCGGGGGAGGTTACCTTCCAGGTGCCTTCCAGGATCCATCGCTTCGTGCGCTTGGACTCATCGGGGACGACGGTGACCCGCACCGAAGTCCGGGCCGCCAACTTCGATACCTTCGTGGGCGACCCGGCGGGGCTCGGCCCGTCGGTTGGGCTCCGCGTAGGCGGACTGCCTGCCGCGCGCGTGCTGTTGCGGGCGGATTCCATTCCGCGCGGTGTCGTGGACTCCACCCAGGTGATTCGGGCCACGTTGCTGCTCGTGCCGGCCCGTGCGGCGGTGGGGGCGCCGGATGACACGTTCCGGCTGCGGGCTCACGCGCTCGGGGCTGACTTCGGCGCCAAGTCGCCGCTCTTGAACGAGGCCGACACGGCATCGGCCGGGAGCGCCGCGGTTCCCGTGGGGTCCCAAGACACGATCCAGATTGACGTGACCCACGTGCTCCAGGCCTGGCGGCTCAGCCCCAAACTGCCGCGCGCCATGATGCTGCGACTCGATCGCGAGGCCCGCGGCACTTCGGCTGTGGAGCTGTACTCGAGCGCCGCCGCGGCCCGTCCGGTGCTGCGCCTCACCTACGTGCCGCCGTACCGCTTCCCCGGCCGATGACACCCGCGCGCGTTGCCGTGCTCGTCTTGCTCGGCGCGCTCGCCGCGCCGGGCGCGCTCGCCGGGCAGAACTCGGTGTATGGCGTGCAGGGCGTGGGGTTTCCCGGACGCGCCGTGAGCGCGGAGTCTCGCGGGTTGGGGGGAGGCAATGCGGCGTTCGACCCCGGCTCCGCCCTCAACCCCGCC
>CAZVKD010000200.1:0-5808 GCA_964627675.1 uncultured Gemmatimonadaceae bacterium | reverse complement strand
TTCCCCAGGCGAGGGAGGCCCTTTCCCTGAATCGTGAGGAGCGTGCCACTCTGGATGCCGGGCGGCACGCGCAACGATACCGGGCCGCCCGGCGCCGGCACGGTCGTTTCGGTCCCCAACGCCGCCTGGCTGAAGGAGAGCGCGAGATCGTACAGGAGGTCGTCGCCGTGGCGCTCGAACTTCGAATCGTCCTCGACCTCCACCACGACGATCAGGTCGCCCGGACTTCCCCCGCGAGGGCCCGCCGCCCCGGCGCCGCGCATGGTGAGGTAGTTCCCGGTGGCCACCCCAGCCGGGATCTCCACTTCCACCACCCGCTCTTCCCGAACCCGGCCGTCGCCCCGGCATTCCTTGCACGGATCGGTAACGACCGTGCCCTCGCCGCCGCAGGCGGGGCACACCGTCACGGAGACCAGCTGCCCGAAGAGGGAATCCGCCCGGCGCTGCACCTCGCCGGCTCCACCACAGGTCCGGCAGGTGGCCGCTCGCTTGCCGCCCGCGCTCCCTGTGCCCCGGCACTGCTCGCAGCGAACCAGCGCGCGGAGCTTGATCTTGCGTTTCGTCCCGGCGACCACCTCGTCCAGGGTAAGACGGACGGTCGCCTGAATGTCCTGCCCGCGGCGGCGGGCCCGCCGGCCCCGCTGACCGCCGCCGAAGACCGCATCGAAACCGCCCAGCCCGCCGAAGTCCCGCATGAAAACGGACAGGGCCTCCGACAGATCGAAGGGGTGGAACCCGAATCCACCGGCCCCGCCGCTCACCCGCCCGTAGCGGTCGTACTGGGCCCGCTTCTCCGGGTCCCGCAGGACGTCGTACGCCTCGGTGATTTGCTTGAATTTCTCCTCGGCCGATTTGTCACCGTTGTTCCGGTCGGGGTGGTACTCCATCGCCAGACGGCGGTAGGCCTTCTTGATCTCGCTTTCCGCCGCGTCCCGCGGCACCCCCAGGATCTCGTAGTAGTCGCCCGTCATGAGCGGATCACGACGCGAGGTCGCCCATCAGGCGACTGGTGTACTGGACCAGCGAGATCACCTTCTCATACGGCATCCGCGTCGGTCCGATCACGCCGATCACCCCCGACAGCGAGCCGGAGCGGTACGTCGAGGTCACGATGGTGAAGGGCGAGAGCTTGGGATCCAGGTTCTCCGCGCCGATCGTGACCTGGAGTCCTGGCGTGCTGCGCGCCAGCAGCGCCTTTCTAAGGAAATCGCGGTGCTCGGTCAGTTCGAGGAGGGTCCGCATGCCGTCGTTCGAGTGGAACTCGGGCTGTTCCGCCAGCATCTGCGCGCTGCCCAGGACCACGTCCTGGTCGGTCGAGGCGGCCACGTCGAACAACTGATCCGCCTCCTCCACGAAAATGTTGAGCAGTTCCTTCTCCGACGCGCCCCCGCCCACGTCTCGCACCCGCTCGGCGAGCGTCCGGCGGATTTGCTGGAGCGATAACCCCGTCAGGCGCTCGTTGAGAACCCCGGAGACGCTCTGCACCACGTCGGGCGGCAGGTGCCCGGACACCTCGAGGAAGATGGTTCGGGCCGCGCCGCCGCGAAGCACCAGGACGATCAACAACCGGTCGCTGGTCACTTGTAACAACTCCAGGCGGTCCAGTACAGCGTTCGCGAGCGATGGCGCCACGGCCAAGCCGAGTTCCTGGGTCAAAACGCCGAGCAACTGCGCCGCTTTGCGGACAATGTTCTCGATCGCCGTGCGGTCGCCGGCCAATTCGCGGCGCAACGTGTCACGATCGGCGTCGGCAATCCGATCCGCCCATACGCTGTCCACGTACACCCGGTAGGCAAGGTCGGTTGGAATCCGGCCGGCGGACGTGTGAGGGTGGTACAAGTATCCCCGCTCTTCGAGGTCGCTCATCGTGTTGCGGATGGTGGCCGCCGACACGCCGAGGGGGAAGGTCTTGGCAATGGTGCGGGAGCCCGCTGGCTCGGCAGTCTCGATATACGCCCTCACGACCGCCTGGAGGACGCGGCGCTCCCGTTCGGTCAATACCTCGTTTGACATATTACAAGTTCAAGTGACGCAGTAATTTAGCCACTTTTTGCTGAAGTGGTCAAGGCCGTCACGATTTGGTCCAGCGTGAGCCATCCCAGCGGGGTAGCCCGAAGCCGGCCGTTTGACTGTTCCAGCAAGCCGCAAGACTCCGCCTCGCGACAGAAGGCCTCCGCGCCGAGGTCGCCCCAGAGAGATTGGTCAATACCCTGGGTAGTCCTGAGACCGAGGTAGATCCGTTCGAGCAGGGCCTGCTCTGGCGTGAGGGTTTCCCGTTCCGCTGTGGGATCGCCACCCTGGCGCAACCGCCGCTCATACTCCGCCCACGGGGCCACGTTCCAACTCCGTTCCGCGGCTCGATATCGGTGGGCCGAGGGCCCGAGGCCCGCATACGGAGCGCCGGTCCAATAGGCGCTGTTGTGACGGGGGTGGTGTCCCGGCCTGGCATAATTCGACACTTCGTAGTGCTCGAACCCGGCCGCCGTGAGCTTCTCATGGGCGAGGAGGAACTCCTCGGCGTAGGCGTCATCGCTGATGGCGCGGACCGCTGAGCGCTCCAACCAGCGGGCATAGGGCGTTCGCGGTTCCGCCGTGAGGCCGTACACCGACAAGTGGTCGGGCGCCAACCGGAGCGCGGCGTCGAGATCGGTCGTGAAGTCGCTCTTCAGGGTGATGGGAAGCCCGAAGATGAGGTCGAGTGACACCGACTCGATGCCGGCCGCTCGCAACGACCGTACGGCGGCTCCGGCGGCCTTCACGTCATGGGAGCGGTGCATCCAATCCAGCACCGCCGGCTGGAACGATTGGACGCCCAAAGACACCCGCGTCACCCCGGCCGCGCGCCACCGGCGGGCGGCCTCGGGTGTGACGTCCTCGGGATTGGCCTCGAGAGAGACTTCCAGCGGCGTCTCCGAACCGATCACCTCCGCCACGACCGCCTTCAGGGCCTCGGGGGGCAGCAGCGATGGCGTCCCGCCACCCAGGTACAGCGTCTCGAGCGGGTCCGCATCCCATTCGCCTGCTTCGCGGCGTAAGCGGTGCTCGGCGCGAACGGCGGCAACAAACGGCTGCGCCGGGATCGCGCGACGTACGGCGATGGCGAAGTCGCAGTAGGAGCAGCGGCGGCGGCAGAAGGGCACGTGGACGTAGATGTGTCGCATGTTACGTCAAGATCCGGTGCGCCCGTCGAAACGCCTTCCCCGGCTCCTGGATCACCAGGCCTCGGATCTCGAGGGACGTGAGAACGGCCAGCAACTCCCAGGCGGGCAGGCCCACGCGCACGGCCACGCCATCCACGTGCTCGGGCTCCGTCGTGAGGGCGGCCAGGGTGCGTCGCTCGTGCGAGGTGAGATCCCCCGGCAGGCGGGCCGTCGCCTCGGCGCTATCCGCCAGGCCGTACTCCTCCAACACGTCTCGCAGCCCCAGCGCGGGCTTGGCGCCCTGTTGAATCAGCCGATTGCATCCCGCTGAGAGCGGATTGGTGATCTGGCCCGGAACCGCTTGGACCTCTCGGCCCTGCAGCAGGGCGCAGTCAGCGGTGATCAGCGCTCCGGACTTGGCCCGCGCCTCTACGACCACGGTCACGCGAGCCAGGCCGCTGATCAGGCGGTTGCGCCGAGGAAAGCTGCCGGCGTGCGGCTTCTCGCCGGGCGGATGCTCGGTGAGCAGGCAGCCGTGCGCCGCCACTCGCTGGTACAGAGCGCGATTGGCCGAGGGATACACGACGCCGAGCCCGTTCCCCAACACGCCGACCGTGTCCCCACCGACATCGAGTGCCGCCGTGTGCGCCATGGCGTCAATGCCGCGCGCCATGCCGCTCACCACCACCAGCCCCGCTCGCGCCAGTCCACCGGCGAGGTGCCGGCACGCCTCCGCGCCGTAGCGCGTGTGTGAACGGCTTCCCACGATGGCCACGGCCGGACGCGCCAGCAGCTCCAGGCGGCCCTCGGCGAACAGCAGGGTGGGAGAGTCAGGAATGAGTCTGAGCAGCGGTGGAAAGTGGTCGTCTGCGGGAACGAGCGCCCTGCCCCCCCGCGCTTCCACGCGTTCGATCATCTTCTGTCCCAGCTCGACGCTCGTTTCTCGAACGGCGGTTGCCGCGGCGAGCGTCATCCCGGGAACACCCCGGAGATCCTGTTGCCGCGCTTCCAGCACGGCCGTGGCCGATCCGAACACCGAGAGCAACGCTTCGAGCCTGGCCTTCCCGATCCCGGGCACCAGGGCCAGCGCCACGTACGCCGCATCAGTCGGCAAGCTCGACGCGCTCCGACTCACGGGCATCGGCAACGAGCCGCCATAGCGCGTCGAGCAGCTCATCCAGCCCGGTTCGTGTGGCGGCTGAGATGGTCAGCACGGCGCCGGCGACCGGCGCGTGAACCGACGCCCGGGACGCGGGATCGGTGACGAGGTCGGCCTTTGTGAGTACGACCACATGCGGCTTGCGGTCCAGGCCGGCGCCGTACGCCGTCACCTCATGACGCAGGGACTGGTACAGAGACTGCGTATCGGGGCTGTCCAGGGGGACGAGATAAGCCAGCACCCGGGTGCGCTCCACGTGCTGGAGGAAACGATCTCCCAGCCCCTTCCCCTGGTGCGCGCCTTCGATGATCCCGGGGATATCCGCCACGGTGAACGACCGGTCACCGGAGAGCCGAACCACGCCATGCACGGGCGCGAGCGTGGTGAAGGGGTAATCGGCGATCTTGGGACGCGCGGCGGAGATCACCGACAGGAGGGTGCTCTTGCCCGCGTTGGGCGGGCCGAGGAGCCCGACGTCCGCGATGAGCTTGAGCACCAGCTCGATGTCTCGTTCTTCTCCTTCAGCCCCCGGTTCCCATTCCCGCGGCGCCCGATGCGTAGGGGTGGCGAACCTGGCGTTGCCCCGGCCGCCGCGCCCCCCCCGCGCCACCCGGATGGTGTCACCCGGCTTCAGGATCTCCCCCAAGGTGGCCCCGGTCAGAGCGTCGCGGATCTCGGTGCCCAGGGGCACGGGCAAGATCACGTCTTTGCCGGACCGCCCGGTCCGGTTCGATCCTTTGCCGTGCTCCCCGCGCTCGGCCTTCCAGTGGGTGCGATAGGTGTAGTCGAGCAGCGTGGTGAGATGGGGCTCGCCGCGGACGAACACACTGCCACCGTCTCCGCCGTCACCGCCGTTCGGCCCCCCGCGCGGCACGAACGTTTCCCGGCGAAACGACACCGCGCCGGAGCCGCCCGTTCCAGCCGTGACGCGGATCACCGCGCGATCAATGAAGCTCAACGGCCTGCCCTCGATGGGGGAGTGGAAAGCACGCCCTCATGCCGTCCGGGCGTCGTTGCCGCCCCAGCCGCCATTCCTGGCCAGCATTCTCACCGCTCGCCAATACTGCGCGACCCGGCGAGGCCGCCATCATCATTTCCACGCAGCCTGGTTCAAACGAACGTGAGCGAGCCCACGGCCTCGAGCACGCCAACGCCGATGCCGCGAGTGTTGCGGAGGACGGGGCGGGCGAACGCTGCCAGCAGGGTGCCCGGTGGCGGCTCGAGGCCCAGGCTTGCCAGGACCGCGATCAGCGCAACGACGGCCGCCCACGTGTGCCCGTCCTCGACCTTGATCCCGATGCCGATGCCGCGATCCGGGAGGGTCGCGCCGTACACGCCCTCGGCGCCCACCTTCACGACCAGCCGGCCGGCATAGGCCTGCATCAGGGCCGTACAGGGGCGAGCCGTGCCGGCCACGAGATCCGGGTGCTCGGTCATCGCGCGCACCACGCGGCGCGGCGCATCCGCTCCGGAGGTTCCCAGCCGGGCGTATGCAGTGGCCATCGCGCA